>JBDUCG010000129.1:0-5709 GCA_040003565.1 Chloroflexota bacterium
TCTTGTTCGCGGACCAGCCGACATCCTCGGCACGCATGATCTCGTAGGTGTCGCGTGCCTTCAGCACGCCGTCCTGATGGATGCCCGATGCGTGCGCGAATGCGTTCGCGCCGACGACGGCCTTGTTCGGCTGGACCGGGATGCCGGTCCGCTCCGACACGAGGCGGCTGGTCGGGACGATGCGCTCGGTGTGCACGCGCGTGTCGGCGCCATACCAGTCGGCGCGGCAGCGGAGCGCCATCACGGTCTCCTCGAGCGAGGCGTTGCCGCCGCGCTCGCCGATGCCATTCATGGTGACGTGCGCCTGCGACGCGCCGACCTCGATCGCGGCGAGCGTGTTCGCGACCGCGAGGCCGAGGTCGTTGTGGCAGTGCACCGAGACGCGGATGCCGCCGTTGTATGCGGTCAGTGCGCCGCGGATCGCGAGCACGGTGCGCGCGAACTCGTCGGGCTGCGCGTAGCCGACGGTGTCGGGGATATTCATGATGCGGGCGCCGGCGGCGGCGGCGACCTGATAGACGGTCCCGAGGAAGTGGATGTCCGTGCGGGTCGCGTCCTCGGCCGAGAACTCGATCTCGTCGGCGTGCTCCATCGCGCGCCGGACGGCGCGCTCGACGCGGAGCAGGCACTCGTGTGGCGTGATGCGCAGCTTGCGCTCGAGATGGATGTCGGACGTCCCGATGAACACGTGAATGCGCTTGCGCTGCGCCGGCGCGAGCGCCTTCGCCGCGGCGTCGACGTCGCCGTCGGTCGCGCGAGCGAGCGCGGCCATCGTGACGCCGGTCACGTCCTGCGCGATCTGACGCACCGCGGCCGCTTCGCCGTCCGATGCTGCGGGGAAGCCGGCCTCGATGACGTCCACACCGAGGTCCGCGAGGGCGCGTGCGACCTCGAGCTTCGCTGCGGCGGTAAGGGCCGCACCCGGCGCCTGCTCACCATCGCGCAGGGTCGTGTCGAAGATCTCGATCTGTCGCATTTTCGTTCTCCTCTAATCCGCGGCGGCGACCGGCTCCGGCGGGCGCGCCGGCTCGGGACGCGGTGCGGTCCGGTTCGGGACTTCGCGCTTGGGAAGCCACGGCATCATCTGCCTGAGGCGTCGTCCGACCTGCTCGAGCGGCTGCTCCTGCTCCTTGGCGCGCTGCGCGTACAGGTTCTTCGCGCCGCTGCGGTACTCCGCGATCCACTTCTTCGCGTGCGTGCCGTCACGGATCTCGCCGAGCACCTTCCGCATCTCCGCGCGGACGCCCTCGTTGATGATCCGCGGACCGACCACGTAGTCCCCGTACTCGGCGGTGTCCGACACGGAGTAGCGCATGTACGAGAGCCCGCCCTCGTAGATGAGGTCGACGATGAGCTTCATCTCGTTCACGCACTCGAAGTACGCGACCTCAGGCTGGTAGCCGGCGTCGACGAGCGTGTCGAAGCTCGCCTTCATGAGCTCGCTGATGCCGCCGCAGAGGATGACCTGCTCGCCGAACCAGTCGGTCTCGACCTCCTCGGCGAACGTTGTCGTGATCACGCCGGCGCGCGTCGCGCCGACGCCCTGCGCGTATGCGAGCGCGGTCTGCGTCGCCTTGCCGGACACATCCTGATGCACGGCGAGCAGCGCGGGAACGCCCTTGCCTTCTTTGAAGACCTCGCGCATGCGATGACCCGGCGCCTTCGGCGCGATCATCACCACATCCGCGTCGGGATGCGGCTCCACCTCGCCGAAATGCACCGAGAACGCGTGCGCCACGAGGAGCGTCCGGCCCTTGCCCATGAACGGCGCGATCTTCGCGTACGCCTCGCGGTGGTTCTGGTCGGGAACGAGGAGCGCGACGACCTCGGCGTTGCGCGCGGCGTCGGACGTTTCGCGGACGCTGAATCCGTCCTGCTCCGCCTTCGCCCAGCTCTTGCTTCCGGCTTGCAGGCCGATGACCACGTCGTACCCGCTGTCGCGGAGGTTCTGTGCGTGCGCGTGACCCTGGCTGCCGTACCCGATCACGGCGATGGTCTTGCCGCGAAGCGCCCTCGGGTCGGCGTCCTTGTCGTAATACACCGTGGCCATCGTCGTCCTCCTCTTAGAGATAGGTCTTGGTCGTCAGGTTGTTGAGCCGCGGGTTGAGACCGAGCATCTGATCGGCGTCGATCGGCACCTCGATGAGCAGCGAGCGGCCCTTCTGCTCGTAGCACGCGTCGACGATGTCGCTGAGGTTCGATAGGTCGGGCGACACGCGCACGCCGTCCCAGCCGTGCGCCTCGGCGGCTTTGACGAAGTCGATCTGCGGAAGCTTTGAGTGGTACTGGCGCTTCGGGACGTCGGGGATGATGACCTCCAGGCCCTTGTCAACGATCCCGTACACGCCGTTGTTTACGACGAAGACGCGCAGGTCCATGTTCGCGGCGTCGGCGAGCGCGCCGCCGAAGAGACGCCAGCAGCCGTCGCCGGTGAACACGAAGGTGTTGAGCGACGGGTCGGCGGCTTTCGCGCCCACGCCGAGGCCGAACGCGCCGCCCATCGCGGAGCCGTCGTGCGTGGTGAAGAAGCGGATGTTCTCGCTGGGCCGCTGGGCGACGTACTGCCGGTCCTTGTACGCGGTGCAGACGTCGTCGAAGCCGATCGAGTTCGGTCGCCACGCGTGATGCAGCCGTCCGTAGAACTCCATCGCGTCGACCGTGCCCGGCCGCGTCTCGCGCGTGATCTCGCGGCGGTTCAGCGACTCCGGTGCCGGCACGACGTCGGGCCGCTCGCCGAGCGCGGAGGGCAGGCGCTTCAGGATCTCCTCGAGCACGAACCCGATGTCGCCACGCACGAGGCGGTACTCGTTCGACACGCGGTGACGGAACTCGCCTTGCTTGTGCCCGTACGCGTCGCGCAGATCGGTGAAGTGCCACACATGACCGGCGTTGATCTTTCCGAGGTTGAGCGAGTACTCGCCGGCGTCGAAGCCGAGCGTGATGACGACGTCATCCTTCGTGACGCCCTTCCAGAGGTCCATCGCGACATCGTTCCCGCCGAAGGAGATGTAGCCGAAGCCCCAGGGGTTCGCCGGGGAGATCGCGTTGGCGCCGTTGACAGACCAGACGGTCGGCGCGTGCAGGAGCTCCGAGAGGCGCGTGGTGAGCTCGCGGATGCCGGGCGCGAAGGCGGCCTCGCCGCCGACGTACACGAGCACGCGCTTGCCGCGCGCGACGCGCGGGAACTCCTCGAGGAAGTCGGAGACGTCGCGGGCCGCGAACGTACGCGGCTTCGAGGTCCACGGGACCGACGCGTCGGCCGGCCGCGATAGGACGTCGGGGTGGAACGCGATGGCGACCGGCTTGGACCGCTTCAGCACACGCTGCGCCTGCCGCAGGCCGTCTTCGAGCGAATGGACGCTGTCGATGACGACACAGCCCTCGCCCAGCTCGGCCTCGAGCTGCGGGACGACGTTCATGCCGTGTTCAGAAACGTCTTGCAGCGGCGCGTTGCCGATCGACATCGTCGAGTTGAGCGCGATGAGGTAGATGGCCGGGATGTTGTGGAGCTTCGCGTCCGTCATGCCGCTGCCGCCGAGCTTCGTCGCGGCGCCGGTCGTCGTGACGCAGCCCGCGACGCGGCCGGTCGCGTACCAGTGGCCGAGCGGCGCGAAGCCGGCGACGTACTCGCCCATCGTCAGCATCCGCGAGATGCCGTCCCGCGACTGCGCGAGATCGTTGTACGGCTCGAGGTGCTTGGCGACGTGCACGACGCCGCCGCCGTTGACGCCGGCGAAGAAGGTGACGCCCCAGGACCTCAGGACGTCGATGAGCACCTGGTTGCCGCTTGTTTCGAGCCACGGTGTCGCGCGTTCGCGCCCCTGGCGCTCGACGGTCACTGCCATGGTCGTCTCCCCTTTCTTCACCGAAATGAAGAAGGCCTCCCTTTTTCGGGAGGCCTTTGTGCTTGCGCTTGGTGCGAGGTGTGAGCCGCTACCCTCCCGAACTGACGTACGCCCTCTCAACGAGGACGATGCCAATAAGCGAAAGGATGAAGCGGGCGAACTGCATGTCCCGGACAGTGTTCGGGCCGCACCCTGCGCCGGTCAACCCCCAAAGAGGACCCATTGTGCAGCGCGCACTACTGCGGCGGGCGCGAAGCCCTGACACCGTCCGTACACCGAACCGTCGCAGCCGCGGGCCTCGCATCGAGCCCTACTCCACTGACGAAGAGTCGCCGTAGGGCTCGGCGGCTTCGGCGAGCTCGCGGAAGAAGTCGACCGCCAGCCGCCGCCCAGGTTCGGCCAATCGCCTACCGGTCTCGGTTTCCAGCCTGTACAACGACTTCGCATCGCGACCGGCGAGGATCCTCGCGAGCGGCCAGCCCATCTCGCCCATCGATCGAATGCTCTGGTAGACGCCGAACGCCCCGAACTTCTCCAGCAGATCGGCGTCCGCGACCACCTTGGCCTCCAGTCCCTCCGGATGCTGATCGAAGGTGCCTCCCTTATGGGTGCGGATGCAGCTCGCCAGTTTCGCGAACCCGTCGGCCGAATAGGAGATCTCCGCTCCTTCCAGGTACTCGGGCAGCTTTTCCGCGCCCCGAGGTCCGTGGTCTTCGGCGGGTCCGTAGAGGAATCCGATGTCGTGCATCACGATCGCGGGTAGGACGACGCTCATGTCGGCGCCTTCGGCTTCGCCGATCACGATCGCGTTCAACGTGTCGCGGTAAATGTGCTCCCAATTGTGCGCGGTCAACGTGATCGCGGCGTCAAATCGACGCTTCGTGTAGGTCACGACCGACCGAAACGCCTCGTCTTTGCCGAGATAACCCCGAAGCTTCGCCCGGAGCTCCTCGTGGCTTGCGGTTATCACGATCTAGCGGCGCGCCGCCCGTTACGAGGCCAGCCGCACCAATGCCTGGCGTCCGAGGATCGCGAGGCGCAGCGCGAGGAGCGCATCGGCATCGGTGAGATCCGCGCCGGTGAGCTTCGCGATGCGGCGCAGGCGATGGCGCACGGTGTTGCGATGCAGATAGAGCTCGCGCGCGACGCCGTTCACGCTGCCCTGGAGGCGGAGATATGCGTCGAGCGTCTGCACCAGGTCGGCGTTCTTGTCGTCAGCGCCGAGGGGTCCGAGGACGCGGTCGGAGAACGCGCGGATCTCGCTGGCCGGCTGACCGAGGACGAAGCAGTACGGACCGAGGTCGTCGAAGTGCGTCGTGCTGCCGTTGCTGCCGTTGGTGCGTCCGAGTGCGAGCGCCTGCTCCGCCTGCACCAGCGCGAAGTGCGCGCCGGAAGACCCTGGCTTCGGGCCCGCGACGCCGGCGGAGAGCTCGCTGTCGGAAACGTCGGCGGCCACGCGCGCGCGCAGCCGCTCCCCTTCGCTGCGCGCGTCGACGGGCGTGGCCGCCGCGATGACCGCCGTGACGAAACCGCTCGCGGTGCGGACGACGCGAGCGTCCTCAGGCACGACCGCCGCGACCGCAGCGCGCAGCTTCACCGCCGCTCCGGACTGGCGGCTTGCGAACGCGATCGCGAGGTACCGGGCGTCGCTCGTACGTCTCTCCTAAACAGAAAAGCCTCCCTTTTTCTGGGAGGCTTTCGGGTCTTTCGCTCTGTCTCTGCGGCTAGGTCGCTTCGCCTCCCAGCGTCTGGTGCGCCTTCTCAAGGACGAGAAGGTCGACCGGGACGATGACGACGATCGGCTGTGACACGAGGTCGTCAGGCTAGTGCGTCGCGCACACCCGGTCAATGTTTCCGGGGGTGC
>JBDUCG010000005.1:0-19191 GCA_040003565.1 Chloroflexota bacterium
ACGATGTCGACGCGCTCTTTGACGAGGTCGAAGTCACCAGGCATCGCCTCAACGTTAGCGGTCGGACGTTGCGCGCACTCGCAACGTCGTGCGTCGTCGCGCTGGTCAGTTCGGAAGCGTGAGCAGCTTCTCGAGCTTGCGGATGTCGACCGGCTTCGTGACGTGCTGATCGAAACCGGCATCGCGGGACAGCCGCCGATGGCGCGCCTCACCGTATCCGGTGAGAGCTACGAGCGTCGCCTTCAGGCCAAGCTGCGTCCGCATCCGCCGCGCGACCTCGTAGCCGTCAAACCCGGGCATGCCGATGTCCAGCAGCACGATGTCCGGTCGATGCAGGGCGGCCTGTTCGATCGCGCTCGGGCCGTCGTGCACGGCGCGCACGTCGTGACCGTAGTCGCGAAGCAGCTCGGCCAACGCATCGGCGGCATCGACGTTGTCGTCGACGACGAGGATCCGCCGTTTCGGCAACGCGGCGACCGCGGCGCCGCTCGGGTCAACGACCGGCGTCGGCTGTGACGCAGGACGGATCGGCAGGCGCGTGATGAACTCGCTGCCATGCCCCGGCCCGTCGCTGCGCACCTCGACGGTGCCGCCGTGCATCTCGACCAGCCGGCGGACCAGCGTGAGACCGATACCCAGACCGCCACGCGAGTACGCGCGCATCTCCGGTCCTTGAACGAACAGATCGAACACGCGTGCGCGCATCTCGGGCGTGAGTCCTGCGCCGTTGTCCTTGACTGATATCACCAGCTGGCCTGCCTCGACGAACGCGCGTAGCCAGATACGGCCGCCCACGTCGGTGTACTTCGCGGCGTTGTTCAGGAGGTTCGCGAGTACCTGCTCGAGGCGCGCGGGATCGCCGCTGAGCGTGAGCGGCTCGTCCGGGAGGTCGAGCGTCAAACGATGGCCGCGGTCGTCGATGCCGGGCCGCGCGGCCTCGACCGCGCGCGCCACGAGCGTTGAAAGGACGACCGCCTCGTGTCGCAGCTCGATCTTGCCGCGCGTTATCCGCGAGACGTCGAGCAGGTCGTCGATGAGGCGTGTCATGTGCTCGACCTGGCGTTCGATGGTCTCGCGAGCGCGCGCGACGCGGAGCGGCTCGTCGCTGTGTAGGCGCATCAGCTGCAGGGCGGTCGTCACCGGCGCGAGCGGGTTCCGAAGCTCGTGCCCCAGCATCGCGAGGAACTCGTCTTTGCGGCGGTCGGCATCGGCGAGCTGGTTCATCTTGTGGCGAAGCTCGACCTCCGCGTGCCGGCGCTGGATCGTCTCGGCCTCGAGCGCCGCGGCCTGCTGCTGAAGCTGCGCGATGATGCGGAGCTTCGCGTCGCCCTCGAGCTGCATGTAGCTCTCGGCGGGGATCACGCTCATGTGGGTGGCGGCCATGTCGCTGAACGGCTTCGCGTGCGACGTGTCGTGGAAGGCGTCGATCGGGTAAGCACAGAGGAGCGAGAACGGCTGCCGTGTGCTGAGCTCGTTCCATAGCTCCTCGAGGCGGATCGCCGCTTCGCTATTTCCCTCGGCCCAGAGGAGCGCGACCATCTCGCCGAACGCGTGCACCTGTGAAGCGCGCTCGCGCGTCTTCGCGATCAGGCTTCCGATCGTGTCGTCGAAGCGCGCGGGGTCGGGCCAGCCGTCGACCATGAACCGGTCTAGGGTCTCGCGGGCGTCGAGCGCGACGAAGCGCCCCTGGGCACCCGCACCGACGACGTCGAGTCCCCGGGAGGTGAGGCGCTGCGCCACTCCCGCGCGGTGCGGGGGGGTCGCGATGATGATGCCTGCGTTCGTCGCGCGGAGAGCGGAGCCGATGTAGTCGGTGATGCTGTCGAGCAGGTACGACTCACGCTCGTAGAACTGGACGGCGTGGACGCTCGGCGCTGGCTCGTTCGGCCGGAGCTCCCTCATCGTTTGCCCGACACTGCAAGTTGCGTGCTCGTTGCACTGACGATCCGCCGCGTGGGCGGCCGTAGCGGCTAGAGGTGGCTCCACGCCGCCGGTATGAAAAGGCTCGTGAACGTGTCCAGGGCATAGCCGTCGGTCATCCCAGCGATGTAGTCGGCGACGGCACGCTTGACGTCCTCCTGCCCGGCGATCCGCTGATGCTCGGCCGGCATCCGGTCGGGATGGGTCTCGAAGTACTGCAGGAGCTCCCAGAGCACCCCCTGCGCCTTCTCGTCCTCCGTCTTGGCCGGCCCGGCGAGATAGACGTTGTCGAACATGAACTTGCGGAGGGCGTTGGTCGCCTCGAGCACCTCGGTGCTCATCGTGATCTCGGGCTTGCCGTACGAGGCGACGACCACGTCGTAGATCATCGTGTCGAGGCGCTCGGCGCGGTCGCTGCCGAGCGCGCTGCGGATGTTCCCGGGCAGGTCCGCCTCGGTGATGATCTCGGCCCGCATCGCGTCGTCGATGTCGTGATGCAGGTACGCGATCTTGTCGGCGTAGCGGACGACCCAGCCCTCGGGCGTCTCCGGCTCGCCCCACGCAGCGGTCTCGAGACCGCCCTCGGTGGGCGCGCTGTGCTTGAGAATGCCGTCCCGCGTCTGCTGCGTGAGGTTGAGGCCGGCCCCGTTCTTCTCGAGCTTCTCGACGATCCGGACGCTTTGCTGGTTGTGCCGGAATCCATCCGGCAGGAAACGCGCGAGCAGCTCCTCGCCGACATGGCCGAACGGCGTATGCCCGATGTCGTGTCCGAGCGCCATCGCCTCGACCAGGTCCTCGTTCAGGCGCAGCGCACGCGCGACCGCGCGACCGATCTGGTTCACCTCGAGGATGTGCGTGAGGCGCGTCCGGTAGTGATCGCCCACCGGCGCGAGGAACACCTGGGTCTTGTGCTTCGTGCGCCGGAACGCCTTGCTGTGGATGATGCGGTCGCGGTCGACGGCGAACGCGGTCCGCGTCGGAGACGGCTCGTCGGGCTTGTCGCGCTCGCCGTCGGCGCTCCTCGTCGCGTACGGCGCGAGGGTCGTGCCCTCGAGCTCTTCGGATCGCTCGCGGATCCGCAGCGACGCGACGCTCTTGTCGCGCGACAGCTTCGCGGCGCGCTCAACTTTGGTCGCCATGCCGCGGATGTTAGCGGTCCTTCTCCCCCGCTCCCGCGATCGCCGCCTGCGCCGCCGCGAGGCGCGCGACGGGCACGCGATAGGTCGATGGCGAGACGTACGTGAGCCCGACCTCGTGGCAGAACGCGATCGACGACGGGTCGCCGCCGTGCTCGCCGCAGATGCCGATCTTGAGATCCGGCCGGGTCTTGCGCCCGCGCTCGATCGCGATGCGCATCATCGCGCCGACGCCGTCGCGGTCGAGCACCTGGAACGGGTCGGCCGGGATGATCTTCTGCTCCACGTACTTCGTGAGGAAGCTCTTCTGCGCGTCATCGCGTGAGATGCCGAGGATCGTTTGCGTGAGGTCATTGGTCCCGAACGAGAAGAACTCGGCCTTCGTCGCGATCTCGTCGGCGATGAGGCATGCGCGCGGGATCTCGATCATGGTGCCGAACTTGTAAGGCACCTTCTTGCCCCGCTCCTTGAAGATCGCTTCGGCGACCGCGACGACCTGTTCCTGAAGACGGTCCAGCTCGCCCATGACGCCGACCAGCGGCATCATGATCTCGGGCTTCGCCTTGATCCCCTTCTCGGACGCGTCGATCGCGGCGCCGAGGATGGCGCGGATCTGCATCTCGAGGATCTCCGGGTAGACCAGCAGCAGGCGGCAGCCACGCAGACCGAGCATCGGATTGTCCTCGTGGAGCTGCTGCAGACGGCGCTCGATCTTCAACTTGCGCTCGAGCTCCGCGCCGTCCTTGCCCGTGGCGCGCATGACCGCGATGTCCACGTCGACATCCGCGTACTCGCGGAGGAACTCGTGCAGCGGCGGGTCGATGAGCCGGATGACGACGGACAGGCCATCCATCGCCTTGTACATCTCGAAGAAGTCGCCCTGCTGGAATGGCAGCAGCTTCGCGAGCGCCTTCTTCCGTCCCTCGACCTCGTCGGCCATGATCATGTCCTGCACGATCGGCAGGCGCTCGGCCTGCCGGAACATGTGCTCCGTGCGGGCGAGACCGACGCCCTCCGCGCCCAGCTCGCGCGCGAGGATGCACTCCTCGGGCGTGTCCGCGTTCACCCATACGCCCAGCGTTCGGCGCTGATCGGCCCAGGCGAGCAGCTCGATGAGCTCCTTCTCCTCGCGGAAGTTCGGCTGGATCGTCGGCAGCTCGCCGAGAAAGACCTCGCCGGTCGTCCCGTCGATCGAGATCGAGTCGCCCTCGCGAACGAGCTTCTCGCCCACGCGCATCTCGCGCTTCGCGAGGTCGATGTCGAGCGCGGCGACGCCCGCGACGCATGGGAGGCCAAGGCCGCGAGCGACGACCGCGGCGTGGCTCGTCGATCCGCCGCGCGCAGTGAGGATCCCGGTCGCGGCGATCATGCCGTGGAAGTCGTCGGGACTGGTCTCCGGACGCACCAGCACGACCAGCTGCTTGGAGCCCTTGAGCTCGACGGCGCGGTCCGCGTCGAACACGGCACGGCCTGTCGCGGCACCGGGTGACGCGTTGAGACCCTTCGCGAGGAAGCGGCCGGCCTTCCGCGCCTTCTCGACCTCGGCCTCGTCGAATCGCGGCAACAGGAGCTGCTCGACGTGCAGCGGATCGACACGCCCGATCGCCTCGTCCTTGTTGATGACCTTCTCGCGGACCATGTCCGTCGCGATCTTCACCGCGGCGCGCGCGGTGCGCTTCGCGCTGCGCGTCTGGAGCATGTACAGCTTCGCGCGCTCGATGGTGAACTCGAGGTCCTGCACGTCGCGGTAATGCTTCTCGAGGCGCTGCGCGATCTTCTCGAACTGCGCGTAGACCTTGGGCATTTCCTGCTTCATCTGCGAGATCTTCGACGGGGTGCGGATGCCGGCGACGACGTCCTCGCCCTGCGCGTTCACGAGGTACTCGCCGTACAGCTCCCTGGCGCCCGTGTTCGGGTTGCGCGTGAACGCGACGCCCGTGCCCGAGTCATTGCCCATGTTGCCGAAGACCATCGACTGGACGTTCACGGCGGTGCCGAGATCGTGCGCGATCTTGAACGCGTTGCGGTAATCGACCGCGCGGCGGCCGAACCACGAGCCGAACACGGCCTCGATCGCCAGACGCAGCTGATCCAGCGGCTCGGTCGGGAAGGGCTTCTTGGTCTCGCGCCGGACGATCTCCTTGAATTCCGTCACGAGCTCCTGCAGCGCCTTCGGCGTGAGATCGGTGTCGCTCTTCGCGCCAGTCGTCTTCTTCTTCGCATCGAGCGCGTGATCGAACTTCTCAGCCGGGATGTCCTGGACGATCCGCCCGAACATCGAGATGAAGCGCCGGTACGCATCCCACGCGAAGCGTGGATTCTTCGTGAGCTTTTCCAGCGCGGCGCGGCTCTCGTCGTTGAGGCCGAGGTTGAGGACCGTGTCCATCATGCCGGGCATCGACATCGCCGCGCCCGACCGGACCGACACGAGGAGCGGATTCTTCGTGTCGCCCAGCTTCTTGCCGGTCGCCTTCTCGACGCGCGCGAGTGCCTTCTGGACCTGATCCCAGAGCCCGGGCGGGAGCTTCTTACCCGACGCGAAATACGCGTTGCAGGCCTCGGTCGTGATCGTGAAACCCGGGGGGACAGGCAGACCTGCGTTGGTCATCTCGGCGATGCCGGCGCCCTTGCCGCCCAGCAAGGCGCGCATCTTCGCGCTGCCCTCGGCCTTGCCATCGACGAAGAGGTAGACCCACTTCTTCGACTTCGCGCTCGTCGTCTTCCTCGTCGCGGTCCGGCGTGCGGGCACCCTGCACCTCCCGTGGGGACGCGACGATTCTGGCAGATTTCCTGCTCCACCGGACCGACATGCGCGCCCCTGCGGTACAGTCGCCCTCCTTGTACGAACGACCCGGTTACCGCACGCTCCTCGGTCGCATCCGCGACAACGTGCGCCTGTACATCCGCAAGCAGATCGAGCTGCCGCGCCAGGAGATCGCCGAGATCGTGCGCGCCAACCTGCGCGCGGCGATGTGGTTCGGGATCGCCTTCGCGTTCGTCCTGTGCACGCTCGTTGCGCTCACGGTGCTGGTGATCGCGATCGTCGCGATCTGGCTGCCCTTCCCCGTCGCGGCGCTCGTCGTACTGCTGCTCTTCATCGCGCTCGCGGCCCTCACCGGCTGGATCGGATACAAGAAGCTCGACCTGCGCGGTCCCACGCGCACCGTGAATTCGCTGAAGGAGACGATGCGTTGGGCGAAAGCCCGTCTGCTCGGACGGAGCGCGAGCTAGCCGACCTCCGCGCGAGCCTGGACGTCGATCTGAGCGAGCTGCGGACCCGCATCCGCGAGGACGTGGATCCGCGCAACCTCGTCCGGCGTCAGCCCGCCGCGGTGATCGGCACGCTCGGCTCGATGCTCGCGGTCGGCGGTGTCGCAATCGCTCGTGGTATGCGCGAGCGGCGCCTGCGGAAGTCGGACACCGAGCTCGACGCGGTCGTCGCGCGTCTCGGCGGCCGACTGGACAAGCTGAAGGGCAAGACGCGCAAGCGGCTCCGGGAGACGCTCCGCAAGGAGATCGGCGAGGTCGAGCAGGGCCCGAAGGCGCAACAGGCGATCTTCCAGGCGGTCAGCACCGCGGTGACCGCGGCGCTGACCCTCGTCGCTCGACGGTTCGCCTCACGTCTTGTCGGCGACGAGGAGCTGCCGCCGGAGCTCCCACCCAGTCGAGGCGGGGCCCGGCCCTAAGGCCGAGCCCCTTCGTCATAGGGCGTGCGTCAGGGCGCACCGGGATAGGGCGCGGTGAACACGCTCAGCTTCTGCGGACCGCCGTGAAAGAGCGCGAGGTTCGCGACGTAGACCGAGCGTCCGCGGAACACGAGGCTCGCCGGCGAGTTGAACGCGTTCGCTCCCGTGCCGCGGTATTCGGCGATCACCGCGCCACTCGGTGAGAGCACGGCGATCTCGTCGGACTGGTTCGAGCACACGTAGAGATTCCCGCGGACGTCGAACGCGATCCCGTCCGCGCCGTCGAGCGCGCCACCCGCGGTGCCGCGGGCGAACAGGTCGATCGCGCCGAGGTCGCCGCTCGAGTACGCGATCCGGTAGATCTCGTCGCGTGACGTCTCGGCGACGTACAGGTAGCGCTCATTCCGATCGAACGCGAGCCCGTTCGCGCCGAAGCCAGGTGATTCGCCGGCTCGCGGCGCGAGCTCCGCGGGATACGCGAACGTCGTCGTCGCGCCATCGGGCGCGATCCTTGTGACCGTTCCGGGGAACGAATCGGAGACCCAGATGTTGCCGGCGTGATCGCGGGCGAACGCGTTGGGCGCGCCGAAGCCGGTGGCGATGACGACGGCCGCATGTGTGTCGACGTCGATGCGCAGGACGCGGCCCCCGCCGATGTCGCCGACATACAAACCTTCGCCCCCGACGAAGAGCATTCCAAGGAGCCTCGCGACACCTGAGGGGCCGGGCGCGACCTGGATCACGTCCACGATGGCGCCGCTCCGATCGAGCACGCAGATGTTCGCGGGCCCGCTGGCGGCCCCGAAGTTCAGCGAGGAGGCGTACACGTGGCCCTCGGGATCGACGGCGACGCCTTCGGGAAGATTGCAGGTGCTGGTGAGATCCGGACCGAAGTTGCGGACCGCACCGATGTCGTTCGCGGCCACCGCGGGCTGCTGCGCGGAAAGAAGGAGTGCGAGCGCGACCAGAGACACGAGCTTTCTCATGGCACCTCTCCCTATCGTTGAGTTAGGTCCGCCTAGATGAGCAGGAATCCTACGAACATGACGCTCACGCCGATCAGGTTGGTCATCTCGAGAATGCCCGAGGCGCCGGTGAACGCGACGGTGCCGCCGGCGGCGACGATGAACACGCCGACCGCGATGATCGCGTTCGCGAGGGCGCGCCGCCCCTGATTGCGTCGGCGGAAGAAGACCCACGCCGACCAGAGCGCGCCGCCGATGAGCACGAGGCTCCCCACCCCGCTACCGATCGCGGCCAGGATGCGTGGGAGCGAGCCGTCTGGAAAGCCCTTGCCCGTGTCGACGGCGACGGCGATGTCGACGGGAGTCGCGAACACGGCGTACGCGGCCACTGCGGAGAGCGCCAGCACCGCCGCGAGCGCAGCGCGGCCGAAGCGCGGCGCGACGATGTAGATCGTGCCGAGCCCGAGCCAGGCGACGTTGGCGATCGCGCCGAAGAGATAGAAGAGCCGGTACTCGACGTCCGTTGCCCCGCCGCTGCGCGCGAGATAGCCCATGAACGCCGCGATGGTGAAGAGCAGGAGGCCGACCGCCCAGGCGAGCTGCGAGGGTCGCCGCTTCCGCATGTACTGCAGGCCGACCGCGACGGCGAAGGCGCCGGACACGAGCGTGGTGACGAGCGGCAGCACGTTCGGAGGTTAGCGCCGGCGAAAGACGAGCGCCCCCGCGGCGATACCCAGAATTACGGCACTCACGGCGGTGACGCCTGTCGCGTCCGATCCACCCAGCGACCACGCGAGAACGGTGGCCAGGACCGGGTCGCGCGTACCCACTGCGACGACGGCCGAGGACACGTCGCGCCTAAGCGCGAGCGCCACGGCGCCGGCGGCCGCGAGGGTCAACGCGACAGCCGCGGTCGCAACGACGACCGTCGTGATATCGATGTGCGGACCGCTGGCCACCGCGAGAGCGAGGACGACGAGTCCCGCGAGATAGCCGGCCCAGCGCAGCGGCGCGAGCAGCCGGTCGCGCAGCGTCGGCATCGCGCCGGCGAGGAGCGACGCCACGGCAAAGGCTTGCGCCGCCGTGAGCGCCAGCGCGCTCGCGCCGGGCCGTGTCACGACGAGCACGAAGGAGAGGATCACCGTGCCGAGCAGCAGCGCGCCGGCCATGTCCGCCCGTCTCCCGCCCGCGGCGGTGAGGAGCGCGGGCGCGAGAAGCCAGCCCGGCGCGAGCGTCAGCGCGACGAGGCCGGCGGCGGCCGCCGGGTCGAGGCGGTCCGAGACCGCGAACGCGAGCGGAACGGTCAGCGCGTAGGGCGCGACCACCAGGATGAGGTTCCGCAGCCGGCGGAGACCGAGCAGCGCAAGGAACGGTGTACGCGCGCCATGCGCGACGAGGTACACGAGCGCGGCGAGCGCGGCCGCGCTCGCCGCCGAGCCGCTCCTTGAGGGCCGGCACGAGCTCGGCAATGGGCACCCGCGCCTGCGCCATGCTGTCGCGGTCGCGGATCGTCACCGCATTGTCCTCGAGAGAATCGAAATCGACGGTGACCGCCAGCGGCGTTCCGATCTCGTCCTGCCTGCGGTAGCGGCGGCCGATCGCCTGCGTCTCGTCGTACGTGCTCATGAAATGTGGCCTGACCGCGGCCCAGACCTCGCGCGCGAGCGGCGTCAGTCTCTCGTTCTTCGAGAGCGGAAGGACCGCGACCTTGTACGGCGCGATCGAGGGATGCAGCCGGAGGACGACGCGCACGGCTTCCTTATCGGGCTCCTCGGCGTACGCCGCGCACAGCAGCGCGTACGTCGCGCGGTCCGCGCCGACCGCGGTCTCGACGACGTACGGCAGGAAACGCTCGCCGCTCAGGTCATCGTGGTAGCGGAGGTCCTTGCCGGAGTACTCGCTGTGGCGACGAAGGTCGAAATCCGTGCGGTTGTGGATGCCCTCGGTCTCATTCCAGCCGAACGGATATCTGAATTCGATGTCGACGGCCTTCGCGGCGTAGTGAGCGCGCTCGTTCTCTGCATGCTCGCGGAAGCGAAGGACGTCATCGGTGATCCCGAGGTCGGCGTACCACTGACGCCGGCGCGCCAGCCATTCGTCGAAGAAGCGCGGCGCGTCGTCGGGCCGGCAGAAGTACTGCATCTCCATCTGTTCGAACTCGCGCGAGCGGAAGATGAAGTTGCCCGGCGTGATCTCGTTGCGGAACGACTTGCCGATCTGCGCGATGCCGAAGGGGAGGCGCCGCCGGGTCGCCTGCTGCACGTTCTCGAAGTTCACGAAGATCCCCTGGGCGGTCTCCGGCCGGAGCCACGCGACCGACGCGGTGTCCTCGGCCGGACCAACGAAGGTCTTGAACATGAGGTTGAAGCGACGTGGATCGGCGAGCTTCTTTTCGCCGCAGTTCGGACACCCGACGCCGCTCACGTCGATCTTGTTGGAGCGCCACGCGTCCATCAACTGCTCGCCGTTCGGCAGCTCATCGATGCGGTAACGCTTGCGGCAGTTCCGGCACTCGACGAGCGGATCGGTGAAGTTCTCGACATGCCCGGACGCTTCCCAGACCTTCGGGTGCATCAGGATCGCGGCGTCGAGTCCGACGATGTCCTCGCGCAGCTGCACCATCGCGCGCCACCAGGCGCGCTTGACGTTGTTCTTGAGCTCAACGCCCAGCGGGCCGAAGTCCCAGGTCGCGCCGGCACCGCCGTAGATCTCGCTCGACGGGAATACGAACCCCCGCCGTTTCGCGAGCGAGGTGAGCTTCTCCGCTACATCGGACGCGGTCACGAGGCCGCGGGGCTCGGAAGCGGAGGCAGCGCGCGGATCTCGTCGAGGAGGCGCGCCGCGGTGATCTCGCGGTCGATCACGTGCTGCACGAAGTTGCGCATGTGGCGCTCGAGCTCGCTCGCGAGCGGCACGTCGACACGCAGCTGCGCGGCCCCCGCGAAATCGCTCTGCAGCAGATAGCGGAGCGACTTCAGCGCGCGCACCGTCAGCGCGAGCTGGCCGCTGAGCCGCGACGCGCACGAGACGCAGATCGCGCCGCCCGCGGCGGCACTCCACGCGTTCTGCCGCTCCTGCAGCGTTTCGCGGCACGAGACGCATTGATAGAGCTCGGGCCGGAAGCCCGAACGATCCAGAAGGTGCAGGTCGAACCAGCGACAGACCAGCCCCGGTGAGTGGCCGGCCTCGAGATGCCGCAGCGCCGTCTCCAGGAGATCGAACAGCGGCGCCGACGGCTCGTGCTCCAGCGTGAAGCGGTCGGTGAGCTCGGCGACGTACCACCCCGCCGCGATGCGCATCAGGTCATCGCGCAGGGTCGGATACACGGCGCGCGTCTCCGCGCCGGTGAGCACGTCGAGCTCGCGACCGCGCGCGAGCTGATAGGTGGCGTGCGTCAGTGGCTCCGCGTGCCCCGCCATGCGGCTCGTCGCACGTCGGATGCCCTTGGCGACGACGTGGAGCTTGCCGAAGTGGCGGCTGAAGAGCACGAGGACGCGGTCCGCCTCTCCGAAGTCGACCGTACGAAGGACGATCGCTTCGGCGCGATACGTGCGCGATGCCATCAGGAACGCATGCTAATCGCTCGTAAGGCTGCGCGAACGTCCGCGACACGTATCATCGAACACGGTGGGAACGCACACGTCGCAGGCGCTTCTCGAGGCACGCGTCGCATCCATCGATGAGGAGATCCGCTCGCTGCTGACGCAGCCCGACGCGGCGCTGCAGCCCTTCTACGGGATGATGCTGTACCACCTCGGCCTGGACGCGGACCGGCCGCGGGGCGGAAAACGGCTCCGTCCCCTGCTCTGTCTCCTCGTGTTCGAGGCCCTCGCCGGCGAGCCGCAGCGCGCCCTGCCGGCCGCCGCCGCGATCGAGCTGCTGCACAACTTCACGCTGATCCACGACGACATCGAGGATCAGGACCCGGCCCGCCACCACCGCCCGACGGTGTGGTCGGTCTGGGGCGTGCCCCAGGCGATCAACGCCGGGGACGGCATGTACGCGGTCTCGCGTCTGGCCGTGCAGCGTCTGCGGAAGCTCGGCTTCCCGCCGGAGCGGATCCTCGATTTCGCGAGCCTCATGGACCAGACCTGCGTGCGCGTCTGCGAAGGCCAATTCCTCGACATCAGCTTCGAGTCGCGGACCGACGTCACGGCCGACCGCTACCGCGTCATGGCCGCACGCAAGACCGGAGCGCTATTCGCTGCGTCGGCGCAGAGCGCCGCGATGCTCGCGAGCGACGATCCAGCGGTGCGCGAGCAGCTCGCGCGCTTCGGCGAGGAGTTCGGTCAGGCATTCCAGGCTCACGACGACCTGCTCGGCATCTGGGCTACGACGGAGCGCACCGGCAAGCTCGAGATGAACGACCTCGTGAAGCGCAAGAAGACCCTGCCGGTCGTGCTCGCCTTCGAGCGCGCATCGCCGCGCGTGCGCGCGCAGCTCGACGAGCTCTTCGCGCCGCAGGCACCCCTGCCGGCGGGGAACGTCGACCGCATCCGCCAGATCCTCGACGATCTCGGGATCCGGCCGATGCTGGAGCGCGAGATCGAGGCGCACCGCGGTCGCGCATTGCACTTTCTGCATAGCGTCGCCGCGAGCGAGGAGCCGCTGCGCGTGCTGGATCAGCTCATCAGCAGCGCGACCGGCGCGGCCGACGAACGCGCGGCGGCACCGACGCTCTCCGCCTAAGATTCGCGCGTGTCGGACCGCGCCAGACGGGGTGATGCCCCGGGCGATCTCATCCTCGAGCCGAACGAGCGCGTTCTCCTCGCAACGCGGCCGCTCTTCCTCTGGGAGCCGCTCGTCGTCATCCTCGTCCTGCTGGTGATCGGTGCGCTGTACGCCGCGGGCCAGGGGAACGACGTGCTCGCCGGAACGCTGCTCATCGCGGCCCTGGTCCTGCTCGTCTGGATCGTCGTGCGCTGGATCCCGTGGAGCCGGAGGTGGTTCGTGCTCACCGATCGGCGGGTGATCGCGAGCTGGGGCGTCCTGAATCGCAACCAGGCCGCGCTGCTCCTGGACCGCATCCAGGACGCGAGCCTCACCCGCCCGTTCCCGCAGCGCATGATCCGCGGCTATGGCGTGCTCCACCTCGAATCGGCCGGCGAGCACGCGGAGGAGCGGATCAGCGGCGGCCTGCGAGAGCTCGCGATGACGAATGCCACGGCCTTCTATCGCGCGCTGACCGACGCGCAGACACCGACCTGACGACCGCACCGAGCCGCCGCATCGCGATCGCGGAGCTCACGGGCTCGCTGGCGGAGACCGTCGACGCGCTCCGCCGGCGCTGGGATCCGCAGCAGGCCGCGAGTGTCGAGTCACATGTCACCGTCATCGATGAGCTCGTCGATCTCGAACGCCTCCGCGCGGTGGCCGCTTCGATGCCGCCGCTCCGTCTGCGCATCGCGCGCTCCGCGCGCTGGATCGCACCGGATCCGGGAGTGTTCCTCGTCATCGACGATCCGCACAGCGACCTCAGACGCTTCCGCGAGGCGGTGCTCGGCGCCGAGACCGCGACCTTCCGGCCGCACATCACGCTGCTGCACCGCGACAGCATCGGCAGCCCCGAACAGCTCGACGAGGCCTGGGCGTCGCTGGGCGATCTGATCCTGGACCTGGACTTCATCGCCAGCGAGCTCGTCGTCCGCGACGTCATCGATGAGGAGTGGCGCGAGGTCGCGCGTCTCCGTTTCGCCGGCTAGCGCAGATTTTCGGGCAGGAACGGGTCGGGCAGCAGCGCGCCGAGGGTCGTGACCTTCCGCTTCCCGCCGGTGGTGGCGAGGATCACGCGCATGTCCGGTGCGAACTCCGCGAGGACCTGACGGCACGCGCCGCACGGCGTCGGCAGCCGCTCGTCGTCGATCACGATCGCGATAGCATCGAATGCGGTATCCCCGGAGTTGACGGCCGCGAACGCCGCGGCCCGCTCGGCGCAGACGGTGAGGCCGTACGAGGCGTTATCGACATTCGCCCCGCTGTGCACCTTGTTCCGCTTGGTCCGGATGGCCGCGCCGACCTTGTATTTCGAATATGGCGCGTACGCGCGCTGCCGCGCGAGCGACGCGACACGTACCAGCTCCTCGTCGCCCGGGCCGATCTCGGTCAAGCGGGCTCCGCGCTCGGTTGCAGGCGCGTCACCCGCACGCGGCGGATGCGCTTGCCCTCGATCGTCTCGACGACGAAGCGCGCGCCGGCCGCCTCGAAGGATTCGCCCTGGCGCGGAAAGCGTCCGAGCTGCGCGGTGACGAAGCCGCCCAGCGTGTCGTAGGCCTCGGTCGGCTGGACCTCGAGCCCGAACGTCTCCTTCACGTCCTCGAACGGGATGCGCGCGTCCATCAACGCCTCGGTCTCGGAGACCGGAAGGACGAGCTCGTGCTCGACGTCGTACTCGTCACGGATCTCGCCGACGATCTCCTCCACCAGGTCCTCGATCGTGACGAGCCCGGCGGTGCCGCCGTACTCGTCGACGACGATCGCGATGTGGACCTTGTCCTTCTGCATCTCGCGCAGCAGCGCATCGACCTTCTTGGTTTCCGGCACGAACACCGCGGGCCGCAGGAACTGCCGCAGCGCGAGCTGACGGTCGCCGCGGGCGATGCGGCGGAACACGTCCTTCACGTAGAGGATCCCGATGATGTTGTCCGCCGAGCCCTCGTACACCGGGATGCGCGAATGGCCGACGGTCGTGATGCGGTCGAGAAGCTCCTGCGGCGACGTGTCCACGTCGAGGCCGACGATGTCGGTGCGCGGCACCATGACCTCGGCCACGGTCTTCTCCCCCATCTCGAAGATCGAGCTGATCATCTCCTGCTCGGTCCGCTCCAGAACGCCCTGCGCCTGACCGGTCTCGATGAGCGCGCGGATCTGGTCTTCCGTGACCACACCGGGCTGCGGCGCGGTCCCCCCGAAGGGACGGACGATCACCTGGGTCACGCGGAACAGGATCGTGACGATCGGACGCGTGAGCCAGGTGATGAGCTCGAGCGGGAACGCGAGCATCAGGAGCGTCCCCTGGGCGTGGCGTGCGGCGATCGCGCGCGGGACGAAGAGGCCGAAGAGGACCGCGATGAGCGACAGCACCGCTACGGTCACGGCCACCGCGCTCACGTCGGTGAACATCGCGGTCGTGTCGATACGCAGGAAGAACGCGAGGAGCGCGGAGAGGCGCGGCGCGATAAATGCGGCCGCGATCCCCGCATAGGTGAAGACGATGAGGAACTCGGCCACCTGGATCGCCGCGAGGTAGTAGCCGGCGCGCCGTCCGATGGCGCCCGCGCGCTGGCCGCGGCGCCCGCGCTGGATCAGCTCATCAACGACGCCGGGTCGCCGCGCGATGTTGATCGCGGCCTCGCTCGCGGACAGCACCGCCAGCACGACGACGAGCGCGAGCTCGATCACAAGCAGCTGCCACGCGGCGGTATCCATTACTTCGCCGGGTCCTTCTTGCGCTCGGTCTTCTTGCGGATACGCGCCGGGACCCCGACGGCGAGCATGTCGTCGGGGACATCTTTCGTCACGACCGAGCCCGCGCCGGTCACCGCGCGGGCACCGACCTTGATCGGCGCGCGCAGCAGCGTGTCCGAGCCGATGAACGCGTCGTCCCCGATCTCGGTGCGGTGTTTCTTGATCCCGTCGTAGTTGAGCGTGATCGTGCCGGCGCCGATGTTCACCCGCTGCCCGACCTGCGCGTCACCGATGTACGAGAAGTGATGCATCTTCGTGCCCCTGCCCAGGCGCGCGTTCTTCACCTCGCCGAAGTTGCCCATCTGGACGCCCTTCTCGAGATGCGCGCCAGGTCGGAGATGCGAGTACGGGCCGATGGCCACCTCGTCCTCGAGCGTGGCGCCCTCGAGCACCGAAGCCTCGACGCGGCAGCGCTCGCCGATCGCACTATCGCGCACGATCGCGTACGGGCCGATGCGCGTGCCCGTGCCGATGCGCGTCTTTCCCTCGAGGAGAGAACCGCGTTCGATCACGACGTCGGGCGCGATCTCCACGTCCGCGTCGACCATCGACGAGCCCGGATCATGAAAGGTCACGCCCGCGAGCATGTGACGGTCGCGGATCCGGCGCCAGACGACATCCTCGGCGGCCGCGAGCTCGACCCGCGTGTTCACGCCCAGGCCCTCGTCGGGGTCCTCCGTGCGGTACGCGGCGACCCGGGCGCCGTCGGCGACCGCGAGCGCGACAAGGTCGGTGAGGAACACCTCCCCCGTCTCGTTCGCGCGCAGGCGCGGCACCGCCTTGCGCAGCCACGCGAGATCCACGGCGTACGCGCCCAGATTCGATTCGGGGAGCTGCCGCTCGTCGGAGGTCGCAAGACGCACCTCGACCACCCGGGCGACGTCGCCGCCCGCGTCGCGGACCACGCGCCCGTAGGCGTTCGCGGTGCCGACCATGCCCGACAGCAGCGCGAGCGGCGCATCGCGCCTGGCGCGGAGCTCCGCGAGAGAGCGCAGCGTCTCGGGGCGCAGCAGGGGCGTGTCGCCGTACACGATGAACGCATCGCCCGAGGCGTCCGGGATGGCCGCGAGCGCGACGCGGACGGCGTCGCCGGTGCCGCGCGGCACGTCCTGCATCGCGATGACGGCGCCGTCGCTGACGATCGCGCGCGCCGGCTCGCTCTCTTTCGAGAGAACGACGACGGGGCGCGCTCCGGCGCCGCGAACGGCAGCCAGAACGTGCGACAGCAGCGGCCTTCCCGCCACGACGTGCAGCACTTTGGGGGTCTGTGAACGCATCCGCGTGCCCAGGCCCGCCGCGAGCACGATGCCCGGCGGCCCCGCGGTCACAGGGATTGGCGGGTCAGGCGGGTTGGGGCGCCAGGGATCGAACCTGGGATCGGGGATTCAAAGTCCCCTGCCTTACCACTTGGCCACGCCCCAGCGGACACGGCCAAAGGATAGGGCGACTAGCGGCGGTCGCCGGTCTTCTCGCCGCTCGTGGGCTGTTTTCCACGCCTGATGAGCTCTGCGACGCGACGGCCGCCCTTACGCCCGAGCTGCGCGTAGCCCTCGCTGCCGAGCTGCGTCTTGCGCGCCTCTCCGCCCTTTCGTCCGAGGTCCGCGTAGCCCTTCGATCCGAGCTGCGTCTTGCGCGCTTCGCCGCCCTTGCGCCCGAGCTTCGCGTAGCCCTCGGTCCCGAGCTGACCTTTACGCGCCTCACCGCCGCGCTTGCCGATCTCGCGATAGAAGGACGCCCCGTGCTTGCCGGCCGTCGAGGTCCCGCCTTTTTGGCCGGCCTGCCGCACGGTCATGTCACCGCGTTTGTCGTCCATACCTCCACGTTAAGGGGACAGCCCTCGCTCGCCCGGTCTCGAAACCCTTAACCCATTGTGTGTGCGTGCGCCACCAGACCGATCCGGTCAAGCGTGCGCGCGATACGCAGCGCATCGCGGCGGTCATCGGCGATCGCGAACAGGGTCGGCCCGCTGCCGGTCAGCGCGAGGGCGATCCCTTTCTCCGCCGCGCGCGCGCGTGCCTCGGCGATCGCGGGACACAGGCGCTCGGCCGGCGCGAGCAGATCGTTGCGCGCATGGTCCCGCAGCAGCTGCGGTGTGACCGCGCCGCGCTCGAGCGCGTCACGCAGGCCATCGACCGCGGCCGCCGCGCCGCGATCATCGCTGCGCAGCGCGCCGAACACGTCCCCAGTCGCCAGACGCATGCGTGTGCGCACGATGACGATGTGCGTCGCCGGCGGGGCCGGGAGCGTATCGACGCGATCGCCGCGACCCTGCACGAATGCGACGCGGGCGCCGCTGACGAAGAACGGCACGTCCGAGCCCACCGTCGCTCCCAGCGCGACGAGATCGATATCGCCACGCTGCCAGATCGTCGCGAGCGCGCGAAACACCGCCGCCGCGTCGCTCGAGCCGCCGCCGAGGCCCGCGGCGACGGGGATGCGTTTCCGGATGTGCACGAACGCCGCGGGTTTGTGACCGGTCGCCGCCGCCATTGCGCGGACCGCGCGGCTACCGAGATCGTCACCGCGCCGGGCGCCCACATCAGGGACGATGCGCACCTCGAGCCGCGGCGACGCCGAGACGCGTACGCGGTCCGCGAGGTCGATCGTCGCGAACACGCTGCGCAGCTCGTGGTATCCGTCGGCGCGTTTCCCCGTGATGGCGAGCGCGAGATTGATCTTTGCGGGCGCGTCGATCGTGACGTCGCGCGTCACGGACGCGCCTGGGTCGGGTCCGCGGGCACGCCGAGCGAGCGCGCCAGCGCGACCCACTCGTCCAGCGTGAGCTCCTCGGCGCGTCGCTGCGGGTCGATCCCACACTCCCGGAGCGCGGCGACGGCACGGTCGGGCGCGACGCCGGCCTCGTGACCGAGCGCGCCACGGAGCTGCTTGCGGCGATGGCGAAACACGTCGCTGACGAAACGCAGGAACGCCTGCCGGTGGAGCGGCGCGAACGCCGGGCGTGTTCGCGTCCGCAGCGCGACGACCGCCGAGCTCACCTTCGGGGCGGGCCGGAACGCGCTTGGCGGGACGCGACGGACGATCGCAGCGTCAGCGAAGGACTGCACGAACACCGAGAGGTATCCGCGCTCTTTCCCCGACGACGCCGTCGCGACGATGCGGCGCGCCACCTCCTCCTGCACCAGCACGACGACCAGGGGTGGCCGGCGATCGTCGCCGATGAAGCGCTCGAGGAGCGGCGTCGTGATCTGGTACGGGACGTTCGCGACGATGCGGGTCGGCGGCCGCTCGCCGATCGTGAAGAGGTCCACCTCGAGTGCGTCCGCATGGACGACCCGCACGTTCTCGCGCCCGGCGAGGGTGTCGCGGAGCACCGCGAGCATGCGTTCGTCGATCTCCACCGCCGTGACCGACCGCGCGCGCTCGCTGAGCTGGGCGGTGAGCACGCCCGGTCCTGGCCCGACCTCGAGGACGTCGTCCGCCGCGGACAGCTCGGCGGCGTCAACGATGGCCTGGAGGACGCCGCGGTCGACGAGAAAGCGCTGGCCGAGCGACGGCGCGGCACGCACGCCGTGCCGCCGCAGAACGCTCTTCAGACCGCGCGGGTCGGCGACGTCCACGAAGGCAGCCTAAGCGGCTATTTGCAGCTCCACTGCCAGGCCTGGCCGTTGCGGAACATGTACGCCGCGGTGTTGGCGCTCGCGACCGGATCGAAGACGCTCGCGCCCGCGTACCCGGCGCGCACGCTGTTGGCGGCCCACGTCGCGGGCATGAACTGGAAGAGACCCGCCGCGCCCGAACGCGCGTTGAGCGCGTACGGGTTGTACCGGCTCTCGCACCAGGCGACGCGAAGGAGCTGGCTCGGATCGGCGCCCCACGCCGCCGCCGCCGTGCGGATCACGGACTCGATGTCGCCGGGCGCCGGTGGCGGCTTCGTGCCGACGCGTCGGACCTCGGCGAGCGGCGTGACCACCACGAGGCTGCTCACGAGCGCGCGCCCGGCCTCCGCGCCGTCGACGACGCGCACCCGGTAGGTGTTGTCGGCGAGGCCGGGGATGCCGG
>JBDUCG010000130.1:0-5673 GCA_040003565.1 Chloroflexota bacterium
ATGGCGGTGATCTCCACGCCCTCGTTCCTCCTCGCGATCCTCCTCATCCTCCTGTCGGCCGAGATGGTCCGCCGCTACAACGTCCGGCTGTGGCCGAGCTTCGGCTTCGGCCTTGACGACCATCTCATCCTTCCGACGCTCGTCCTCGCCGCGCGACCCTTCGCGCAGATCGCGAACTTCGCGTACGTCGCGGTCGACGAGGAGCTCGGCGCGGACTATGTGCGCACCGCACGGTCGAAGGGGCTGCTCGAGCGCGTCGTCATCGGCCGGCACGCGCTGCGCAACGCGCTCGTTCCGATCCTCGGCGCGATCGCGGCCGCGCTGTCGATCGGACTCTCCACGCTGCCGGTGGTCGAGGTGTTCTTCTCGTGGCCCGGTCTCGGCTTCTCGCTGCTGCAGGCGATCCAGCGCTTCGACGCCGCGACCGCGGGCACCCTGCTCGGCGCGCTCGTGGTGACCATCGCGGTGGTGCGCTTCGCGCTCGACGCCGCGGCGGCGCGCCTGGTCCACGCATCCACGGGCGTCGCGTCCTGATGCGCCGCGCGCTCACCTGGCAGCTGATCCTCGGCGCGATGATCATCGGCGGCTGGATCTTCCTCGGCGTCGCGGCGCCGCTCCTCACCAGCGTCGATCCCTTGAAGGGCACGACGCTGATCATCGACGGTCCGCGCTCCGTCCTCGCGCCGTACGACCCCGGCACGTACGGCTACCCGCTCGGGTCGGATCGGAACGGCCGCGACCTCTGGGCCGGCGTCATGTACGGGGCGCGGGCGACGCTCACGATCGCGTTCATCGTGCTGGCGGTCAGGCTCATCGTCGGCACGGCGCTCGGCGCGCTCGCCGGCTGGTTCGCGGGCTCGCCGCTCGACCGCGCCGTCTCCGCGCTCATCGACGCTTTCGGCGCCTTCCCCACGGTGCTTTTCGCGATGCTCTGGATCTTCGCGTTCGACATCCGCTCTGGCGTCAGCGCGTTCGCCGCCGCGCTGGCCATCACCGGCTGGTGGGGTTTCGGCCGCGCCACGCGCTCTTCCGTCGTCGCGCTCCGAGGGAAGCCGTTCCTCGAGGCCGCGCGATCGGTAGGCCTCTCCGAGTTCGCGGTGTTCGCGCGGCACGTGTTGCCGAACCTCCTTCCGATGCTCGCCGTCGCCGCAGCCCTCGAGGCGAGCGCGATCCTGCTCGTTCTCGGCGAGCTCGGCTTCCTCGGCATCGTGGTCGGTGGCGGGCAGAACGTGTCCACGGACGTGACCGGCCGCGGCGGCGGGAGCGAGTTCATCTTCGCGACGACGGAGTGGGGCGCGATCCTCGCGCAAGGCAAGTTCGAGATCTACCGCGCCGCGTGGATCGCGCTCGTCCCCGCGGCCGCGTTCGCGAGCGCGGTCCTCGGCTTCAACCTCCTCGGCCACGGGCTGCGCCTCTTCTTCGAGCGCGCGCCGGTCGCGCTCGGAAGACTTCTGTCGCTGCGCACCGCGTTCGCGCTCGTGGCGATCTTCGTCGCGTTCCGTCTGGCGACTCCGTACCTCGGACCCGCCGGCAGCTACGTCGCGGTCGCGCGCGAGTTCGACGCGGGTCGGGCGCGCGCTCATATCGACTGGCTTGCGGACCCCGCCCGCGGCGGCCGCTACACCGGGTCCGCCGGGTACAACGAATCGGCGCGCTACGTCGCGGACCAGTTCAAGGCGATCGGTCTCGAGCCGCTGGGCAATGACGGGACCTACTTCCAGAACTGGGGCACCAACATCGTCAAGCAGACCGCGATGCCGGTGCTCGAACGCACCGACGGTGCACCGAAGCGCTATCAGCCACGAACGGATTTCAGCGAACGCGTCGGCGGTCGTGCCGGCAGTGGCACCGCCGAGGGCAGCGTCGTGTATGTCGGTGGTGGGATCCGCACCCAGGACTACAGCGACTACCAGGGCACCCACGCGCAGGGGAACATCGTGCTCATCGCCGGACCGACGCAGGGCGACCCGATCGATGCCGCGATCCGCTCGGGCGCGAAGGCCGTCATCTTCGTCTCCGCGCCCGATCGCGGGATCATCCGTCCGTCGTACGTGGCGTTCTTCGAAAAGGACACGCTGCCCGTGATCACGGTGAGCGAGGCCGTGGCCGACGAGCTCATCGCATCGTCCGGCAAGCGCATCGCCGACCTGCGCAAGACGCTCGAGGAACGGCGCCGCCGCTCGGATCAGCGGCCGAGCCTGGTCCGCAGCGCGCCCGAGCCGCTCTCCTTCGATACCGACACGCGCGTCCGCGTCCAGGTATCGCTGTCACCGCTGGAGTCGATCCGGACCATGAACGTGGTCGGGATGCTTCGCGGCACTGACGAGGAGCGTGCGAAGAAGTTCGTGATCGTCGGCGGGCACCTCGACGGCATCGGGACAGATCCCGACGGCACGATCTATCCAGCGGCCAACGACAACGCGTCGGGACCGGCCGTCACGATCGAGGTGGCGCGCGTGCTCGCGGCCAAGAGAGCGATGCTGAAGAACTCGGTGATCTTCGTCGCGTTCGGAGGCGAGGAGGAAGGACTCATCGGCTCGGAGGCGTTCCTCGCGAACGCGGTCACGACGCCGTACCGCGCCGAGAACATCGTGGCGTTCGTCAACCTGGACATGGAGGGATGCTGTGGCGGTCTCGCGGCATCCGACGAGAGCTTCGAGCTGCATCAGCGGATGAAGTCCGCGGCCGAGCGTCTCGGCTACGACCTCGAGTACCCGTCCGGCGTCGGAGGCAGCGACCACTTCTCGTTCCTCCGGCGTCGAGTTCCGGCGGTGATGATCACCGGGACGGAGGTCGGGCCGTTCCACACCAGCGGCGACACACCGCACACGCTCGATCCCGCACGCCTGCGCGCCTCCGGCGAGGTCGTCCTCCAATCCGTGCTCGAGATGGCGGCAACGGGGTGAGGCGTCTCGTTCTCGCGGCGCTGCTGCTCGCAGCGTGCGGACCGACCGCGGTCGTCGCATCGCCAACGCCCCGCTCGTCGGTCTCGGCGTCACCGTCGGCGGCAGTCGCGGTCGCGGGCGCTGCTGTGTTCGACGGGGCGCGCGCCCGCGAGCACATCGCCTACCTCGCCGATCCCGCGCGCGGCGGCCGCTACAGCGGCTCGGCCGGCTATCTCGAGGCGGCGCAGTACATGGCCGACCAGTTCAAGGCGATCGGGCTCGAGCCGCTCGGCGACGCGGGCACGTACTTCCAGCACTTCACCATGCCGATCGTGGATCTCAGCGCGACCCCGATCCTCACGCGCACAGGCGCAGACGCGAAGTCGTGGAAGCACCGGGTCGACTTCACCGAGACCGTCGGCGGCCGGTCCGGCAACGGAACGGTGGAGGCATCGCTCGTCGTGGTCGGAGGAGGTGCCAAGGGAAGCGGTCAAGACGACTTCGCGGGGGTCACGGCGCGCGGCCGCATCGCGCTCGTGACTGGGCCGACGGCGGGTACCGCGGTCGAGTCCTCGTTCGCCGAGGGCGCGATCGGCGTCCTGGTGGTCGGCGACCCATCGATCCGCTACTCCTTCATCCCGCGCTTCTTCGGCGAGACGATCCCGGTCCTCGTGATCAGCGAGAGCGCCGCCAATGAGCTGCTCGCGCCGGCGTCGCGGACCGTCGCGCAGGTGCAGAGCGCCGTGCGCGCGCGTCGCTCGAACCCTCTCGCGCCGTCGCCGGCGTTCGAGACGACCATCACCGTGCGGATGTCGCTCCCGCTCACGCCGGTGCGCGAGGTCGAAGGCGTCAATGTCGTCGGCCTGCTGCGCGGGAGCGACCCCGAGCTGTCGAAGAGGGCGGTGCTGGTGGGCGGTCACCTCGATGGCGTCGGGACCGATCCCGATGGCACCGTCTTCCCGGCGGCGAACGACAACGCCTCCGGGCCGGCGATCACGATCGAGGTCGCGCGCGCGCTCGCGGCGAAGCGCGCCGACCTGAAGCGCTCGATCGTCTTCGTTGCGTGGGCCGGCGAGGAGGAGGGGCTGCTCGGCTCGGAGGCCTACGCCAACCGCATGGCCGTGTCACCGGGGCGCACCGAGAGCCTCGTGGCCTATCTCAACCTCGACGTGATCGGGTGCTGCGGCACGACGCTCGAGGCATCGGACGAGAGCGCCGCGCTGGTGGAGCGCCTACGCACGGCGGCGCAGCGCCTCGGCGTCCCGTTCCAATCCGTCCGCGGTGGCGGCAGCGATCAGACGACGTTCGCGAAGCGCGGCGTTCCGTCGTCGCTGATCCTGTGGAGCGACTACATCCTGCACACGCCGCGCGACACGATCGCGCTGATCGAGACACCGCGGCTGCAGAAGGCCGGCGACGTCGTGACCGCGGTCGCGCTCGAACTCGGACGGGGCGACGGCCCGTAGCAGCTGCCGGCTCGGTCGTGAGAGTTAGCTGTCGGCTACGGGCTCGTCTCCAGGTCCGTCGAGAACGCCTTCCCGTCGGCCGTAACGAAGAAGGCAAGGAACTTCGCCGGCGCGGCGCCTTTGTTGAAGATCTGCAGCGCCGTGTCCGCCTCGATGGATGTCCCTTCACCCTTCTGGAGCGTCTTCATCGCTGCGCCCTGGACGCGGACCTCGACGCTGCCGTCCAGCACGAGGATCGTCTCCAGCCCACCATGCTTGTGCGCGGCAGTCCGGCCGTTCGGCTGGACCGTGACGAAGCGCAGACCCAAGGAGTAGGCGCCCGCGGGTAGCGCGGCCAGATCCGCCGTCGCGAACGCTTCCTTCTGTCCAGGGAACGTGGGTGAAGCGGTGCGAGCCGTGTTCGGACGGATGCTGACGAAGTACCAGCGGTTGCCGGACGTGCCTGGATTGCTATGGGTATGACCGACATTCGCCGGCACGAAGGCGGCTTCGCTCGCCTTCAGGTCCTTCGTCTCACCGCCCTCTATCGCGAGCCGGTGCGTCCCGTCGGACGCGTAAACGAAGCCCGCGATGTGCGCGTGCGTGATCGGAGCGCCGGCAGCCTGGGGGACATCGAGGTACTGCACGTAGAGCGTGCCCGCGGGGAGCGCAGTGATCTTGCCGTCGCCGAGGTTGTCGGTCTTCGCGCCGTCGGCTTTCGCCGTACTCGTCGCGGTCGTGGGACTGGCGCTGGAAGGCGCTGCGGCGCCGCATCCGGCGACCAGGATGGTGGCGATCGCGAGTAAGGCGATAAAGCGTGTTCTTCTCACTTCGAATCCTCCGTTGCGCGCTCCGCATAGTACGAGCACAGACCCCGCGGGAGGCCTGTTGGGGTTCGAGCGCAGTGCGGTCGTGCCGCCCAGTTGCGTGTTTGACGCGGTACGACTAGTCATACTGATATCAGGTAGCCGCGGCCGACTCTCCGTACGCCGACGAAGTTTGGCCCGAGGCGCCGCACGGTGGCTGATGCGACCAAGCACGGCGATCTCTGGTGGGCCAACGTGCGAAAGCGCCGGCCGGTCGTCGTCATTTCACGTGATGACGTCCGCGGTGGCCGCCTCCGCACGACGGTGGCGTTCGTGACGAGTACCACGCGGGGCCTCCCGTCTCTCGCTACAACTGGACTGATCGGTCAGACCGCGATCACGGCGGCACGCTCCGAGATCGTCATCGCGACCGGCGCACGAAGATCCTCGGCCGGCTCGGTCACCATCTCGACGTCCGCCAGCGCGTTGTAGATGTTGCGCACCAGGCGGTGCGCCTCGGTCGGCGGCCGGATCGCC
>JBDUCG010000006.1:0-18982 GCA_040003565.1 Chloroflexota bacterium
CAAGCGCGCCAGAGCTACCGGTCGAGCGAGCGAGCGCCCTGACGCCCGTCGCTCGCGCACTGCCGTGCGCGACCGTAAAGTGAACGGGCCATGGAAGCGGTGACGGTGCAGCCACAGGGCGACAAGCCCGCGACCGGCGAGGGCATCTACGTCTATTGCATCATCGAATCGGCCGAGCCGAAGGCATTCGGCAAGATCGGGATCGGTGGGCGCGGCGACGAGGTCTACACGGTCCACCACCAGGATCTCGCCGCCGTCGTGAGCCGCAGCCCACTCATGGTCTACGACCCGACCCGCGAGAACGCGCTCACGCACGAGCACGTGAACGAGGTCGTGATGATCGATAACAGCTTCACGCCCGTTCCGATGAGCTTCGGGACGCTCTTCAAGACCGAGGACGACACCAAAGAGTTCCTCAAGGACACCTACAAAGAGCTTCGCGACGTCCTCGGGAAGATGAAGGACAAGCTCGAGTTCGGCCTCAAGGTGAACTGGGACCGCGAATCGGTGCTCACCGAGGTCGAGCGCGACTATGAAGAGATCCGTCGCCTCAAAGCCCAGATCGAAACGAACCAGCAGTCGTCGACGTACTTCGCCCGGATGCAGCTCGGCCGCTTGGTCGAGCAGGCCCTCGCCGAGAAATCCGAGGCGTACGTGCGCGAGATCTACGAAGAGCTCGCGGAATCGGTGATCGCCTCTCGCTCCAACAAGGTCATCGGCGACCGCATGATCATGAACGGCGCGTTCCTGGTCGCGCGCGACAAGGCGAACCTCTTCGACAAGAAGGTCCAGGAGATCGGCAAGCGCTTCGAGGGCAAGCTTTCGTTCAAGTACACCGGCCCGTGGCCGCCGTACAACTTCGTCACGATCCGTTTGAAGCTGGAGCGGGCCGCCGGCTCGGGCGCGTGATCCTCTTCCGGCTCCTGGCGCTTCCGATCACGGCGCCGGCGGCAGGGATCCGCTACTGCCTCGAGAAGGTCATCGAGGTCGCCGAGCACCAGATGTGGGACGAGGATCCCGTTCGCGAGGAGCTCATGCTCGTGAACGAGGCGTACGAGGAAGGCCGGATGCCGGAGACCGAGTTCCGCGAGCGTGAGACCGAGCTCCTCGCGCGCCTGCGCGAGATCCGCGAGCACAGGAAGGCGGAGGCGCGCGCGCAGCTGTCGGCCATGCCGGACGACGGCGCGCGCGAGGTCGTCATCGAGCTGCCCGACGAGATCCGGTGAGTCGGCTTCGCTACGTCTACGGCATCGCGCGGGCCGCTGACGCCGCGCGCATCGCGGCAGCCCGCATCAGCGGCATCGACGAGAGTCCCGTCGGCTGCGTCGTAGAAGGTCCGCTGCTGGCGGCCGCCAGCGATGTCGACGAGGCCGAGTACGGCGAGACCGCGCTCAATGAACACGTTCGCGATCTCGATTGGCTCGCCGCGCGCGCCGCGCAGCACCAGGCCGTGAACGGGCGGCTGCTCGAGCTCCTGGGGACGGTCCTGCCGCTGTCCTTCGGGGCGATCTACCGGGACGACGAGCGCGTGCGGCAGATGCTTAGCGAGGATGCAGAGGACCGTAAGGTCCAGCTCGCGTCGCTCGCGGGCCACGCCGAGTGGGTGGTCACGGTCTCGCGCGACGCGGACGCTCCCGCCGACGATGCGGACGTTCGGGCGCTCGACGCGCAGATCGCGGCGAGCCCGCCCGGCCGCGCGTTCCTCCTGGACAAGCAGCGCGGCAAGACCCTGTCTCGCTCCATCGAGAAGCGCGACAGCGACGCGGCCGCAGCCGCGCTCGCGGTCCTCGAGGGGGTCGCGGTCCGCACGTATCAGGAACCGGTCGTGGCCGGCGGCGGTGACGCCGTCGCGCTCCGCGCGTCGGTCCTGGTCGCGCGTGAGCGCGAGCCGGCGCTGACGAAGGCGATCGGCGAGCTCGAAGGCCAGCTGGGCGAGCGCGGCTACCGGGTGCGCGCGAGCGGACCCTGGCCCGCGTATCGCTTCGGAGCGATGTCGTGACACGCGAGCCCGCGATGCTCGACGTCCCGCTGGTCGAGCTGGTCGACCGGCTGCTGAATCGCGGGGTCGTGCTCACGGGCGAGCTCACGATCTCCGTCGCCGGCGTCGACCTGATCTATCTCGGCCTCAGCGTGGTCCTCTCGTCCGTCGATACGATCCGTCGCGCTGGGACCAAGGTATGACGCTCCTGCTGCGCGCGATCGTCGCGGCGGACGATGCCGCCGCCGCCACCGACCTCGGGCTCGAGACGGTGACCGCGACGGTCGTGGCCGCGCTCGCGTCGCCCTGGGAGGGCACGCTGCCCGCCGGGGAGGCGGAGCTGATCGACCACCACCGGGTGGTCCAGACCGTCTTCGAGCGCGTGCCGTGTCTGCCCGCGCGGTTCGGCAGCCTGTTCCCCGGCGAGGAGGCGCTCCGCATGCGCCTTGGCGAGCGCGAGCGAGACTTCGCCACCCAGCTCGCGCGCCTCGGACATCGCTGCGAGCTCGCGATCACCTGCGCCTGGCGCGACAGCGGAGCGGCCGCTCCGATCGCGATCGTCCAGGGCACAAGCGGGCGGGCCTACCTCGAGCGAGGGGTGGAGCGCACCCGGGAGGACCGAAAACGGGAGCGTCGCGCCGAGGAGATCGTCGCCCAGCTCCTCGGTGAGCTGGCGGCCGACCCAGCCTCCATCCGACACCGGACTTGCCCTCGACCGGCTGTGGCCGTTTCAATGTCCGCCTTGGTGACGCGCGACGAGATCGAAGCGATCAATTCGCGCCTCGAGCGGCTCGGCGCGCGGCTTCCCGACGTCACGATCGTCGTGCAGGGACCCTGGGCTCCGTATACGTTCGCGGTGAGCGAATGACCACGCCCGACACGACCAAGATCGAGCTCGAGCTGCGCGAGGAGATCGCGCGGCTACGCTCGCTGCTCCCGGAGCGGATCGATATCGACCCCGCGGATCTGGAGCGCGGTCTGGCCGGTCTTGTGCTCACGCTGGTGGAATTCCTTCGCCAGGTGCTCGAGCGTCAGGCGATACGGCGGATGGAGGGCGGCACCCTGAACGATGATGAGGTCGAGCGTGTTGGGCTCGCGCTCATGCGGCTCGAAGAGAAGATCGGCGAGATCGCCGAGCAGTTCGGGCTCGACCGCGACGACATCCAGCTGCGGATCGCGGCCGCCTCATGAGCATGCGTCTTCCGCCGGGCCAGCAGCACGAGTCGGCGACGCTCGTCGATCTCCTCGACCGCGTCCTCGATAAGGGCCTTGTGGTTGCCGGCGATGTGAGCGTGTCGCTCGCCAACGTCGAGCTGCTGACCATCCGGATCCGGCTGCTCGTGTGCTCGATCGACAAAGCGGAACAGATCGGACTCAACTGGTGGCGGAACGAGCCCGCGTTCGGCGGCACGCGCAAGACTGACGGAGTCGGCGCCGGTGACGTGGCGCGTCTCGAGGCGCGCATCGCGCAGCTCGAGCGACAGCTCAAGACAAAAGGGGGTTAACAGATGGCGGTCGTAGAACGCAGTCCGGGCGGCTCGAGCCTCATCGATGTCCTCGACCGAATCCTGGACAAGGGAATCGTCATCGACGCCTGGGTCCGCGTGTCACTCGTCGGTATCGACCTCATCACCGTCGAAGCACGCGTCGTTGTCGCATCGATCGACACCTACCTGCGGTACGCGGATGCGCTTGGCCTTTCATCGCGCCAGGCCACCGGAACGCTGGGCACAGGCGCTGGCTCCGTGGACGCCGCGACGAGCCGAGCACGTACGACGCAGGAGCGGTAAGCCGCAGGCCGAACGTGCGAGACCTGGTCGAGCGTCAAGCGGAGCCGACCACCGGGCGTGACCCGCGCGAGACGCTCGAGCCGATGCTCGACGACCTCGTGCGCGGTCTGGGATACGACAAAGCGATCGTCCTCGTTTACGACGAGCCGAGCGCCTCGCTGCGCGGGCTCTTCGGCTGGAACGTCACCGACGAGCAGGCGCGGCGGCTCGTCATCGGCGTGGCGGGCTCCGACAATCCCCTCGTCGTCGCTCTCCGCACTGGCGCACCGCAGCGCGTCGATCTCGACGATGGGGCAAAGCTGGACGAGAACACCGGAGCAACGCTCGCCGACATTGGCATCGGCAGCTTCGTGGCCACACCGCTGCGCTCGACGACCGCCCGCAGCGACGGACCGCGAGCCGTCGTGCTTCTGTCGCGCAAGGAGGGCATAGGCGAGGCGGATCTCGAGCAGCTCGTCCCCTTCGCGCGGCAGGCGAGCGCAGCGCTCATGCGCGAGCAGGACGTGCAGCTCCTCCGGCGCGCGAGCGAATCGCACGCCGTCGAGAAGGAGTGGCTCTGGTGGATGGTGAACTCCGTCGCCGACCCGGTGCTGGTGACGGACGCCCAGAACGATATCCTCCACCTCAACCGTCGCGCGGAGCATCTCTTCCGCTCGAGCGACGAGGACTCGGCTGGAAAGCGGCGCGCCATCTGGATGAACAACTTCCTCTTCACCGCGGCGCTGTCGGCCTGGAATCTCGACACCGCGAGCCGCGCGATCAACCGCGAGGTGACCCTCGTCGACCCGGTCGAGGGCACGGAGCTCATCTACGAGGTCATCACCATGCCGGCGGTCAACCACCGCATCGGCGAGCGCGGCGTCGTTTCGGTCCTCAAGGATGTGACCGACATCCGGCACATGACCGAGGAGCTCGCGCGCAGCGCCGAGCGCATCCAGACCGCCGACCTGCAGATCCGCGCCGAGCGCGACCGACTTGATCTCGTGCTCCGCAGCGTGCCGAACCCGATCATCGTGGTCGACAACGACAACGAGATCATCACGCTCAACGCGGCGGCCCAGCGCCTGTTCACTCCCACGAACGCCAGCGGCCGTCACGACCAGATCGCGCTCGCGAACGACGCGCGCTTCACCTCGTTCCTCTCCCAGCTGCGTCTCGAGCCATCGGCGACGAAGCGCGGCGAGGTGATGCTCACCGACCCGGAGACGGAGGAGCATCTCGACATGGAGGTGACGGCCGCCGACGTTCGCGGTCCGCACGGCTCCGTGGTGGCCACGGTGTCCGCGATGCAGGACGTCGGCCGCCTGCGCGAGCTGGAGCGCCGCCGGTTGGAGCAGGTGCTCTTCGACACGGAGAAGCTCGCGGCGACCGGCCGGCTCGCGGCGTCGATCGCGCATGAGATCAACAATCCGCTCGAAGCCGTGCAGAACTCCCTCTATCTCCTGGCCCGCGCGATCCCGGAAGCTGCGGCCGAGCGCTCCTATCTCGACATCGCCACGCGCGAGACCCAGCGCATGTCGCGCATCCTTCGCCAGATGCTCGGCTTCTACCGGCCCACGACGTCGATGGCACCCACGGACCTGAACGCGCTGGTCGCGGAAGCGGAGACCTTGGTCACGAAGCGTCTTCGCGAGAACGGCGTGCGCATCGAGAAGGAGCTCCTGACCACCCTTCCGCTCATCCGCGCCTCTGCCGACCAGCTCAAGCAGGTGCTTCTGAACCTGTTCCTCAACGCGACCGAGGCCATGCCGAGCGGCGGCCGGCTGATCGTCGCGACGAACACCGGCGGCGGCGATCTCGATCCGCATTCACCCGACGCCGTCCGCATCGACGTCCGGGATACCGGCACGGGCATCAGCGAAGAGGCGATCGCGCGCATCTTCGAGCCGTTCTTCTCCACCAAGATGGAGAAGGGCACCGGCCTTGGCCTCTGGGTCTCCCACGGGATCGTGCAGGCGCACGGCGGAACGCTGAAGGTGCGCAGCCGGCCCGGCCAGGGGACCACGTTCACGATCACGCTACCCATCGCGGGACCGCCAGCTGATGCCGACCACTAAGGTCCTCGTGGTCGACGACGAGCAGAGCGTCGCGACGACGATCAAGGCCATCCTGCAGCTCGACGGCAACGAAGTCACCGCGGTGACGAGTGGCAAAGAGGCGCTCGGGCTGTTGAAGGACCATGAGTACGATGTCGTGCTGACCGACCTGCGGCTCGATGACCTCGACGGCATCGAGATCCTTCGCGAGACGCAGAAGCTCTGGCCCGACACGGTCTCGATCATGCTCACCGGATACGCCTCTCTGGAGTCCGCCGTCTCGGCGCTCCGCAGCGGCGCATACGACTACCTCATCAAACCCTCCGACGTGGACGAGCTGCGCGCGACGGTCGGACGCGCGATCGAACGCCGCCGGCTGCGCCAGCGCCTGGTCGAGCTTGAACAGCTCGACAAGCTCAAGACGCAGTTCCTGTCGATGGCCTCGCACGAGCTCCGCACGCCGCTGACCGCGGTGAGCGGCTTCATGCAGATCGCGCGGCGTCGCATCTCGCGTCTGAGCGGTGCCACCGATGTCGGGCAGGCATGGCGCGACGAGGCGCAGAAGGCGGACGAGCCGCTCGAGATGGCGACACGCCAGGCGAAGAAGCTCGCGCGCCTCATCGACGAGCTTCTGGATGTGTCACGGCTAGAGCAGGGCCGCGTCGAGATGCGCCTGGCCGAGATCGAGCTCGCTGACGTCGTGCGCGAGGTCGGAGAGCGGATGAAGCTTCTGAGCAAGGGGAACGAGATCGCGACGAAGATCGAGGGGACCGCGGCGATCGTTGCGGACCGCGATCGCATCGAGCAGGTCCTGGAGAACCTCGTGGGCAATGCGATCAAGTACTCACCCGAGAACAGCCACGTCGAGATCATCCTGCACCCGAGCGGGGCGAACGCGGTGGTCTCGGTGCGCGACGAGGGCATCGGCGTCGCGCCTGGCGAGGTCGAGAAGATCTTCGGTCTCTTCTACCGCTCGCCGGACCCACGGGCCGATCACGTCGGCGGCCTAGGGCTCGGGCTCTACATCAGCCGCGAGATCGTGTCGCGGCACCACGGGCGTCTCTGGGCCGAGCGGAACGCCGGCGCGGGCACGACCTTCCACGTGACCCTGCCACTCGCGCAGGTCAGATCCCGCGAAGAAGCTCGGACAGCGTAACGTCGAGCCGCCGCGCGAAGTGCGCGAGCGCGGCGAGCGACGGAGCGACCCGGCCGGTCTCCATTTTCCAGACGTACTGCCGCTCGAAGTAGACGCGGCCACGCTTGTCGGCGCCGAGCTGCGCCATCGTGAGTCCGCGCTTGTGACGCATCGCGCGCAGCCGCCTACCGGCGCGTTTCAGTAGCAGCGGCTCGCCCGGGACGTCCGGATTGACGCGAGCCGGCATCAGATCCCTCGCGCCACGAAGTCGACGATCGCTTCCACCGCTTCCGCACCATACGGCGCAGCAAACATCCCGCGCGAATGCTCGTTGCCACCGAACATGAGCAGCGTCTTCGGCCCGGCCGCAACGTCGAAGCAGCGGAGGACGTGCGGCGCGGCCCCGAGTGAGTCGGCGTCGGCGCAGACGAACAGCTTCCGCCCAGTGATGCGCCGGGAGAGCTCGTCCGGCACCGCGGTCACCGGCGCGGAGATCGAAACGATGCATTCGACGTCGGCATCGAAGCTCGAGGCGAGGATGGCGTGGCCGCCCATCGACGCGCCGACGAGCGCGATCTGCTCGGCGCCACGCTCCCTGAGGAGTGTCTTGGCTGCTCTCAGGTCGATGACCGGTGACCAAGGCGTCGGGGGCACGTAGTCGTTCGTCTTGCCAGAGCTTCCGTCGTACCCGCGCAGGTTCAGGGCAAGCGCGGTGACACCGCGCGCGAGGAAACGCTCGGCGACGTCGCGCCACCCGCTGGCATCCCAGTTCTGTCCGTGCACGAGGATCGCGGCGCGTGGCGACGGAAGGGCGCCGTAAAGATCGCCGACGAGCGTCTCGCCCTCGCTGGCGAAGCGCACGGTCTCGGGCGTGACGCGCGCGCTGCCGCTCACAACGCAAATGGTGCTACAAAAAGCCTGTGGCTCGCACTGTCACCTCTGAGGTCGAGCGCCTCTTTAGCGACTGCGCGCCGGCCTTCCCGCTCTGGGAGGTCACGAAGGACGTCGTCGACGAATTCATCGACCTCTCGCTGAATTACCGGCAGAGCGGTCATCCCGGTGGCTCGCGGTCGAAGGTGCACCTGATGCTCGCGCTGGTCCTGTCCGGCGCGATGCGGCACGACGTGCTCCGGCCGTGGCGAGCGTTCGGCGATCGCTTCATCCTCTCGGCCGGCCACACCGTGCCGCTGATCTACGCGACGCTCGCGACGCTCAACGAAGCGATGCGCGTTCGGCACGAGCGCACGCGCGACGAGCGGTTCGCTTTCCCGTTCGACGGGAAATTCGCGCTGACGTGGGAGGACCTGCTCCTGCTCCGCCGCAATCAGGGCCTCCCCGGTCACGCGGAGATGGCGGGCAAGACGCTTTTCCTCAAGTGGAACACCGGGCCATCCGGGCACGGCATGCCGCCGACGGTCGGCCAGGCGGTCGCGCTGAAGATCGCGGGCGCCGAAGAGGTCAAGGTCTTCGCCGTCGAGGGCGAGGGCGGGCTGACCCCGGGCGCGAGCCATGAGACGCGCAATTCCGCATGGGGGCTCGGACTCTCGAACCTCGTCTTCCTTCTCGACTGGAACGACTTCGGCATCGACGTGAACGCCGTCTCGAGCGTGGTCCACGGCGGCCCGCGCGACTGGTTCGAGCCGTACGGATGGCGCGTGGTCGGCACGGACAAAGGCAGCGAGTGGGACGACGTGACGAAAGTCGTGCTCGAGGCCGCGCGCGGTGAGAATCCGGAGCGCGTCCCGAGCGTCGGCTGGTTCCGCACCCGCAAGGGACGCGGCTATCTCAAGTACGACTACGCGTCGCACGGCACGGCGCACACCATGAACCACGAGCTGTTCTGGCAGCTGCGCAAGGACTTCATGAAGAAGTACGGCGTCGAGTACGAGGGGGTCGATCAGCCGGCGCCGAAAGACGCGGAGGGCATCCGCGCGCAGGCGCGCCGCAACCTCGAGGTCGCCGCGTCGCTGCTGCGCTCACGACGCGATGTCACCGACTATCTGTCCGACCGTTTGAGCGAGATCGCGAAGACGGTCCCGGACGAGATCCCGACGTTCTTCCTGGGCGGCCGCGCGAAGGAGATCTTCAAGGACGAGCGCATCTTCGACTACGAGCACTACCCCGAAGCGATGTGGGCCAAGCCCGGCGAGAAGAAGCCGAATCGCGCAGCGCTCGCGACCTGGGGCTCGTGGGTCAACAGCTTCGCGCGCTCCGAATACGGTCGTCCGTTGTTCATCGCGATGTCGGCCGACCTCGCCGAGTCGACGAACATCGCCGGCTTCATGAAGGGCTTTGGTGACGTCGAGGGCTGGGGCTGGTATCAGCGCGACACGAATATCCACGGCGCGCTGCTGCCGCAGCAGATCACGGAATTCACCAACTCGGGCGTCGCCTGCGGCATCGCCTCGGTGAACCTCGCCGCGGATCCGTTCAACGAGTTCAACGGGTTCTGGGGCGCGTGCTCGACGTACGGAGCGTTCTCGTATCTCAAGTACGGCGAGATGCGCCTCTTCAGCCAGCTCGCGCAGGACTGCGAGCTCCAGGTCGGCAAGGTCCTGTGGGTCGCCGGCCACTCCGGCCCCGAGACCGCCGAAGACTCGCGGACGCACTTCGGCATCTTCGAGACCGGCGTCACGCAGCTCTTTCCGGACGGGGCGGTCATCGACCTGCACCCGTGGGAGCACAACGAGGTCCCGGTCGTGCTGGGCGCGGCGCTGCGCCAGAAAGCGCCGATCGTCGCGCTCCACCTCACCCGCCCCAACGTCGACATCCCAGACCGGAAGGCGCTCGGAATGGATTCGCACTTCGCTGCCGCGCGCGGCGCGTACCTCATACGCCGCTATCGCACCGGGCAGCCCCGAATGGGGACGGTCTTCGTACAAGGGACCGTGACGACCGCGAACCTGGTGAAGATCCTTCCGCAGCTGGACGAGCGCGGCCTCAACGTGAAGATCGTCGCTGCCATCAGCCCGCAGCTCTTCGCGCTTCAGGATGAGCGCTACCGCGACGAGATCGCGTCGGCCGCGGACCGCATCGACGCGATGGTCATCAGCAACCGCTCGCGACGCGTGATGCGCGACTGGATCGAGCATCCGGTGGTCGCCGAGTATTCGCTGACCTCCGACTGGGACGATCGCTGGCGCACCGGCGGAACGGTCGACGAGGTCATCGCGGAGGCGCACCTTTCGCCGCAACACCTGCTCGCCGGCATCGAGCGATTCGTCGCCGAGCGCAAGGATCGTCTGGCGCGCATCCGCGACGCGGTCGACGCGGCGCTCACCGAATAGCAGGACATGCCGCGCAAGAAGAAGCGTGTCGCGTCGCGCGCGAAAGCGGAGAGCAACTACCCGTGGCACAGGCGCGTGCCGTGGTTCGCGATCGGCGGCGGGGCCATCCTGCTCGTGATCGGCGTGCTCGTCGCGCGATCGTTCGGCGTCGGCGAGAGCGCCGGCCACTACACCGGTCCCGGCAGCGGCGTTGGCGATCACATCACGGAAGGTCAGCCCATCGCCTATCCGTCATACCCGCCGACCTACGGTCCGCACTGGCCCGCGCCGACGACGTGGGGTTTCCACAGCGAGGTCGTTCCGGACGAGCGCGCGGTGCACAACCTGGAGCACGGCGGGGTCGTCGCGTCGTACAACAACATCCCCGCCAACGCGCTCGCGTCATTGCAGGCGCTGCTCACGACATATCCGAAGGACAAGTTCGGCGAGGTCAAGCTGGTGATCCGCCCGTACGACAAGATCGCGCCGGGCACGATCGTGCTCACCGCGTGGACGTGGATCGACGAGCTGGCGACCTATGACGACGCTCGCGTCCGCGCCTTCCTCGCCGCGCACATCGACAAGTGCTGCGAGGAGGTCCCTTGACGCGGCGCGTCGCGGTCGACGATGTCGGCGAGCACAACCGCCTGATGTGGGAGCGCCTCGCGGAAGCCGGCATCCCCTACACGCGCCCGCTGGGCAAGCCGCCGCGCGACGCCCGCGGTAAGCGGCGCTTCCTCGACGAGCTCACGCGCGGACGTCTTCGGGGCGTCGACCTCGAAGGCACGCGCGTCCTGTCGCTCGCGGGTGGCGGCGGCTGGGACGCCGTGCTGTTCGCGGAGCTCGGCGCGACGACCACGCTGTTCGACATCTCGAAGCGGCAGATCGCGACCGTGCGCGCCCTCGCCCGTGACCGTGGAACGAAGCTGCGCTTCGCGCAGGGCGACATGCGCGATCTCTCGCGGTTCGCCGACGGTGAGTTCGACATCGTCAAACACCATCACTCGATGGTGTTCGTACCGGACGCCGAGCGGGTGATCGGCGAGGTCGCCCGCGTCCTTGCACCTGGCGGCCTCTACGTCTTCTCGACCATGCATCCGGTCGCGCTCCGCATGCAGGAGACGTGGACCGGGACCGGCTGGGGCTTCAAGCAGCGCTACTTCGACGACGGGCCGATCCCCTTCGCCGATGCGCTCTGGGAGTTCGGCAAGGTCAAGGTCGAGGCACCCACGCTCGAGTACGGACATCGCACGAGCGATCTCGTCAACGCCTGCGCGAAGAACGGACTCCTGGTGGAAGGCCTCTGGGAGTTTTCGCCGAGCTACGAGGGCGGCGAACCAGGGTCAGCCGACGAGCTCGAGCGACTTCTGCCGGCGTACCTGGAGATCAGGGCTCGTCGTTACGCGACGACACGCGGCGCCGCAGTGCGGCGCTCGACTCGGCGTACTGCGACACGATCTCGCTGAGCTTGCGCGCCGCGACGGGGATATTCACGGCCCAGCCCACGCCGAAGACCCTCTCCGAAAAGATCTGATCGTTGTCCGGCGCCCAGTACGCCTCGCGGAGCCGATCGAGCGTGGGGATGCGGAAATCGTAGGGCACGGCACCCGCGACCTTGCCATTCCATGTGCGCACGTCCGGCGGCTTCCGAAGCTCTTGATAGATCGCGGCGACAAACGCCAGCCAGGCGAGGGTCCGGATGAGCCGGACGAGCTCTTTCATCTGTGCACCACCTGAGCAGGGGTCGTGCCAGGCTTCGTGAGGGGCACGCCTTGCGCGCACTCCGGGCAGTCCGCGGCATCGAACGTCGGGATGTCGACGGTCCACAGGGCATGCAGCGGAACGTCGAGGCTCGCGCTGCCGCCGGAGCGATCGACCAGCACCGCGGCACCGACGACCTTCGCGCCCGCGCGCCGAACCGCGCCGATCGTCTCCTGGACGGACCCGCCGGTGGTCATGATGTCGTCGACGACGAGAACAGGCTCCGCCGAGTCGAGCTCGAACCCGCGACGGAACTCCCTGCCGCTGCCGGCCAGGGTCCGCTCGGCGTAGACCGCGCGCAGCTCCATCTGTCGCGCGACCTCGTGCGCGAGGATGATCCCCCCGGTCGTCGGTCCCGCGACGGTGCGCGGCGCGACGCTGCGCGCCCACTCCGCGACGTCCGCGCAGAGCGCGGCGGTCCGGACCGGCCACTGGAGCACCTGGAACTTCTCGAGGTACCGGGACGAGTGCTTTCCCGACGCGAGGACGAAGTGCCCGTCGCGGAAGGCACCGGCCTCACGGAAGATCTGCTCGACCTCTCGTGCTGTGACCATCCGCGACAGTATCGCGGCCGGAGTCCTCATATGCTCCGGCGGTGCGAGCGCTCACCGTCGTGCCGGGTCGCGCGGGCTCGGGTGCTGTGCGCGACGTGCCCGATCCCGCCCTCGCCGAAGGCGAGGTGCTCGTCGATGTGGTGCGCGTCGGCCTCTGCGGCACGGACGCGGAGATCGAGCGCGGCGAGTACGGACGCGCACCCGATGGCTCCGACGTGCTGGTCCTCGGCCATGAGAGCTTCGGCCGCATCGCCAAGGACGCCGGACCGCTCAAGGCCGGCACACCGGTCGTCGCGAGCATCCGCCGCGGCGATGGCTGTCCGAACTGTCGCGCGGGCGAGCAGGACATGTGTCTGTGGGGAGGCTTCCGCGAGCGCGGCATCAAGAGCATCCACGGCTTCTGCGCGGAGCGGTACGCCGAGCGGCCCGAGTACCTCTTCGCCGTGCCTGAGGCCATCGCCGAGGTCGCGGTCCTTCTCGAGCCGCTCACCGTCACCGAGAAGGGCTGGCGCCAGGTCGTCGTCGCGCAGGGGCGCATGAGCGTGTGGGAGCCGCGCACCGCGATCGTCGCCGGTGGCGGCCCGGTCGGGATGCTGGCCGCGACGAAGCTCCGCCTCCTGGGCCTCGACGTCACCGTCGTCGAGCGCCAGCACAAGCCGGAGAAAGAGGCGCTCCTCGCGCGCATCGGCGCCGGCTACGCCGCGACCAGCATCACCTCGCTCGAGCAGATCGCGGAGCGCTCGAAGCGGATCGACGTAGTCGTCGAGGCGACGGGGAACTCCGCCGTCGCCTTCGAGTGCCTGCGTCTGGTCGGCGCCAATGGTGCGGTGGTCCTCACCAGCGTCACCGGGGCACGGCGCTCGCTCGAGGTGCCGGCGGACCTCATCAATCAGAACCTCGTGCTGGACAACGTGCTCGTCCTCGGCACGGTGAACGCGAAGTCCGACGACTTCCGGCAGGGCATCGCCGATCTCTCCGACGCGGAGCGGCGCTGGCCCGGATTCCTGGGCGCGCTCATCACGCGTCGCGTGACGCTCGAGGACGCGGCCCGCGCGTTGCCTCACGATCCCATGCAGATCAAGACCGTGGTGGAGGTGCATCCGTGAAGGTGCACGACGTGTCGCTGGTGCTGCGGCCGGGCATGCCGACGTGGCCGGGAGAGGACGGCCCGAGGATGACACCGCTGCGGCGCATCGCCAAAGGAGATTCGGCGAACGTATCTCTCGTGTCGTTCAGCGACCACACGGGCACGCATGTGGATCCGCCCGTGCACTTCATCGAGGGCGCGGGCACGGTGGAACATCTGCCAGTCGACGCGCTCGTTGGGCCCTGTCGCGTGCTGGCCTTCGACGGCCCTCGCCACGTAAGCGCGGAGTGGCTCGAGCAGGCACGCGTACCGGCTGGGACCGAGCGACTCCTCTTCAAGACACGCAACAGCGAGCGCTGGCGCGAGCCGATGCCTCCGTTCGACCGTGACTTTGTGGCCGTCGATCGGACCGCCGCCGCATGGTGCGTCGAGCGCCGCATCAAGCTCGTCGGGATCGACTACCTCTCGATCGAGCCGCAGGGACCCGAGAAGGAGGGTTATCCGACGCACAAGACGCTCCTCGGGGCCAAGATCGTGATCGTCGAAGGTCTGGACCTGAAGGATGTTCGCGCGGGCGAGTACGACCTCGTCTGCGGAGCGATCAAGTTCGAAGGCGGTGACGGTGCTCCCGCACGAGTCTTCCTCATCGAGCGCTGACGCCCGCAAGGCGGACGGCATCGTCATGGGGCTGGGGCCGCGACGCTTCGAGCGAGCGATCACGTGGACGCGCATCGCAGGCGCGGTCGCGGCGTTGCTCATCGGGCCGCTCCTCCCGAACCTGGGTTTCGGGTACATCCTGGCGCTGTCGGGATTCCTCCTCGTGTGGGCCGCGGTCCTGCATGTCCTATCGGGACGCGCGACGACCGTGGCCGATCAGGAGCGGATCACGAACGTCGCGTTCGTGGGCGACTGCATCGTCATCTTCCTCGGCATGCTGGCGATCACGCCCGAGCCGAACTGGATGCTGTTCCCGCTCTTCGCCGTGCTCTTCATCATCACCGCGACGTTCCGGCTCGGCGACATCGGCACCGGCGCCGCGACGCTCGTCGTGTCGCTCGAATTCGTCGGGCTCGCCATCTGGCGCGAAAACGAGCTCGGACTGCCGATCCAGATCCCCTACCTCGCATTCATCCTGGTCCTCTACTGCCTCACCGCGCTCATCGTGTCGGCGATGCTCCGTGAGGTCGGCGTGATGCGCCGCGAGCGCAGCGGCCTGATCCGCGATGCGAGCGACGCCGACGACCTGCGACGAGCCGACGTCGAGCGACGCGAGCTGCTCGACCGCGAGCGCGCGGCGCGCGCAGACGCCGAGGTCGCGACGGCGCGGCTCGAAGCGCTGCAGCGGATCACCGACGCCGCGCTGGCGCGCACGGGTCTCGACGACCAGCTGCCCGAGATGCTGCGGCGGATCATGCCGATCTTCGAAGCGCGCGCCGCGCTCGCGCTGGTGCCCGGTAACCCGGCCGGCAGCTTCACCGTGCGCGCCGCGGTCGGGCTCGACCAGCTCCCGAAGGCCCCCGTGCGCGTGCGCGGCGGCGACGCGGAGCGCGCCATCCAGTCACGCCGGCCGACGCCCATCCTCGATCTCTCCACCGCGGAGCTGGACGCCCTCCTCGAAACGCCCGTACAGGCATCGGTCGTCGCCCCACTTCATGCCGAGGGCGAGCTCGTCGGTCTCCTGTATCTCGCCGGCGATAGCGGGCACACGTTCACGCCCGACGAGCTTGGGCTTCTCCGCCTCATCGCCGAACGGCTCGCGAGCGCCATCGATCGGGCCGCACTGCTCGACGCCGAGCGGCGCGCGCGCGCCGCCGCGGAGGCCGCGGAGGGCCGCATGCGCCTCCTCCTCGAGGCGGGCGAAACGCTGGGCGCCGAGACCGCGGTCGAGCGGCGCCTCGAGCAGATCACGCGGATCGCGGTGCCGAAGCTCGCCGACTTCTGTGCGATCGATCTGCTCGAGCCCGACGGATCGCTACGACGCGTCGCCCTCGCGGCGCTGGATGTCGAAGTCGAGCGTGCGAACTGGGCCGTCGCGAGCCGCTACCGCCGCGATCCACTTGGAACGCATCCGGTGTGGGAGGTCCTGCGCGACGGGCGGCCGGTCGTGTGGGACGAGATCGACCCCGATCGGCTACAGCGCCTCGCTCGGGGCAGCGACCATCTGCGCCGCCTCATCGAGCGCGGCATCTGCGCGTGGATGGGAGCCCCGCTGCTCGTCGGCGGGCAGATCCGCGGCGCGCTGTCGTTCACCAACGCCGAATCGGGGCGCCGCTTCACGCCGGAGGATGTGGGGACCGCCGAGGAGCTCGCGGGACGGGTCGCGGCGGCCATCGCACGGGCACCGAGCGATACGATTGGCTGAGTGGCCACAGTTCAGCAGCCCCTGGCGCTGCGCCGCGACCTGGTGCGGATCTTCAGCGAAGATCGGCTGGTCGCGGTCATCCGCACCGCGACGCCCGAGATCGCCGAGCGAGCGGCGCGCGCCATGGCCGAGGCCGGCGTTCGCCTGGTCGAGATCACCCTGACCGTGCCGGACGCCTACGAGCTCATCGCCAAGCTGGCGACCGACGATGCCTTCGCGAAGCACGGCGCGATCGTCGGTGCAGGCACGGTGCTCTCCGGCGCGCAGGCCGAGGACGCGGTGCTCGCCGGCGCCCGCTTCCTCGTCAGCCCCGCTCTCGTGCCCGAGATGCTCGAGGTCGGCCGTGCGCGCGATGTCATGACGATGCCCGGAACGATGACGCCGAGCGAGATGCTGAGGGCCGCCGAGCTCGGCGCCGACTTCATCAAGATCTTCCCCATCGCGACGATCGGTGGTCCCGAGTTCGTGGCGAACGTGCGTCGCGCGCTCACGCACCTGCCGCTCGTGGCGACCGGCAACGTCGAGTTCGACGAGATACCTGCGTACTTCAAGGCCGGCGTCGTCGGCTTTGGCATCGGCGGGCCGCTCATCCGCGGCGATCTGCTCGACCGCGGCGACCACGCCGGCGTCGTGACGAACGCGAAGCGTTTCCTCGCGGCGACGCGCCGGGCCTGATTTGCCTCGCGACCTACCGCTCGGCAACGGCGATTTCCTCGTCACGTTCGATGCGCGTTATCAGCTGCGCGACATCTTCTACCCGCACGTCGGACAGGAGAATCACACCGTCGGCGCGCCGTGCCGCTTCGGCATCTGGGTCGACGGGAAGTTCAGCTGGGTCGGCGAGGACGCCTGGGAATGCCACATCGAGTACGAGCACGAGACGCTCGTCGGCGACACGAGCCTGCACCACCCGGCGCTCGGGCTGCGCCTGCGCTGCCGCGATGCCGTGGACTTCGACCGCAACATCTACTTCAAGGAGGTCACGGTCGAGGACGAGCTCGGGCGCGAGCGCGAGATCCGCATCTTCCAGCACTTCGACGCGCACCTGTTCGGCAACGAGGTCGGCGACTCCGCGTTCTACGACCCCCGCTCTCAGGCGATCGTCCACTACAAGGGACGGCGGGCGTTCCTCATCTCGGGCACCGCGGGCGGGCACTCGTTCGGCCTGACCTCGTTCGCGATCGGGCAGAAGGACGCCCCCGGCAAGGAAGGCACGTGGCGGGACGCCGAGGACGGCGTCCTGTCGCGCAATCCGGTCGCGCAGGGCTCGATCGACAGCGTGGGAATGCTCACCTTCCGCGTGCCGCCGAGCGGCAGCTCCACCGCGGTCTTCTGGATCGCCGCCGGCGAGTCTTACGAGGACGTGCGCGAGCTCGACAAGCTCGTCCGCGAGCGCACGCCCGCGTCCTTCCTCGCGCGCACGAAGGACTACTGGCGGCTCTGGGCGAATAAGGACGAGTCGATCGCAGACCACCTGCCGACCGAGATCGCGAAGCTCTACAAGCGCTCGACGCTCATCATCCGCACGCAGGTCGACAACCGCGGCGCGATCATCGCCGGGAACGACTCCGACGTCCTGCGCTTCAACCGCGACACGTATTCCTACCTCTGGCCACGCGACGGCGCGCTCGTCGCGGATGCGCTCGACCTTGCCGGATATGGCGAGGTGACCCGTCGTTTCTTCTTCCTGTGCGGCGATCTGATGACGCGCGAGGGCTACCTCCTTCACAAGTACAACCCCGACGGCTCGCTCGGATCGTCGTGGCATGCGTGGTCCACGCCCGAGGGGCGTCTCGAGCTGCCGATCCAGGAGGACGAGACCGGCCTGCCGATCTGGGCGCTGTGGCAGCACTACGAGCGAGACCGCGACATCGAATTCATCCGTCCGCTCTACCGCAAGCTCGTGCGCACCGGCGCCGACTTCATGGCGACCTTCCGCGAAGTGCACACGAAGCTGCCGGCGCCCTCGTTCGACCTCTGGGAGGAGCGCCGCGGCATCCACGCCTTCACGACGTCCGCGGTGTGGGCCGGGCTGACCGCCGCACGGAACTTCGCTGTCGCGTTCGGCCAGCACGAGCTCGCGAAGCGCTACGCCGTCGCCGCGCAGGAGATCCGCGAGGCCGCCCTCACGCAGCTGTGGGACGAGGACCGCGGTCGCTTCGTCCGCACCGTCGCGGTCCTCGCCGACGGCATGATCGTCAAGGACGCGACGATCGATATCTCGCTGGCCGGCATCTTCCTCTTCGGCATGCTTCCCGCTTCGGATCCGCGCGTGGTCGCGACGATGAAAGCGATCGAGCAGCGGCTCACGGTGCGGACCCCGGTGGGCGGCATCGCGCGCTACGAGAACGATTACTACTTCCAGGTCTCGCAGGACGTGGCCAGCGTGCCCGGGAATCCCTGGTTCATCAGCACGCTGTGGCTCGCGGAGTGGTACATCGCGACGGCGGCGACGCTCGATGATCTGGAGCGGCCGCTCGCGCTCCTCCGCTGGTGCGCGAGCAAGGCGTTGCCGTCAGGGGTCCTCGCGGAGCAGGTGCACCCGTACACCGGAGAGCCGCTCTCCGTCTCGCCGCTCACCTGGTCGCACGCGGCGTTCGTGAGCGCCGTGCAGCACTACGCGCGCGCGTCAGCCCGAATAAAGGGCCGTGCCCACGAGCGCGCCGCGCGCTCCGGCGAGGTCATCGCGTGAGAAGTCATCGCGTGACACGAGGTTTGATTTCGGCGACGAGTCGCCACCGAAACCCTCTCAACGCGCGAAACCCCGTCCCTACGGGACGGGGACCCCTCGCGCGCGGGGGCCCTCGGTGGCGACTCGCCGCTCTCTTCGCTCGGCACTCACGCTGGCGCTCCGCCGTGCTCGTGGCCGCTCTCGTTCTTGTTGTGGGTTGTCAGCCGAATCCGACGCCGCCCACATCGAGTGCGTCGGCGGCGCCCGGTGTGGGACAGCAGGCGAGCTTCATCCTCGCGAATCCCGGCGGCCTGTTGGCGCTCGACAACACGGCGCGCACGC
>JBDUCG010000131.1:0-5619 GCA_040003565.1 Chloroflexota bacterium
CGAGGCGACGCTCGCGGAGCTCGCCGCGCGGCTCGATACGACGAAGTGGGTCATGCGCCAGCGGCTGCGCCGCGTCGTTGAGGAGGCCGCACGATGACCCGGGTCCGTCTTGTCGTCGGAAACTGGAAGATGAACCCGCCGACCATCGCGGACGCGGTCGCGCTGGCGACTGGCGTCGCGGCCGCGACGCCGGAGGGCAAGGTGGGCGTCGCCGTCGCACCACCGGCCCTGGCGCTCGCCGCCGTCGCCGATGCCCTGCGGGGCACGCGCGTCCTTGTCTTCGCGCAGGACGTCCACTGGGAGGACAAGGGCGCGTACACCGGGCAGATCGCGGCCTCGATGCTCGCGGGCATCGCGGCGGGCACGATCGTCGGGCACTCGGAGGTGCGGCGCGACCTCGGTGACGACGACACGCGTGTTGCGCGCAAGCTCGCGCGCGCGATCGCCGCGGGCCTTCGCGTCGTGCTCTGTGTCGGCGAGAGCGAGGCGCAGCACCTCGCGGGTGAAGCGGAAGCGGTCGTCGCGCGGCAGGTCGCGGCGGACGTCTCGCCGTTGCGCGCAAATCGCGAGCGGGCGAGCCAGCTCGTTATCGCGTACGAGCCGGTCTGGGCGATCGGCACGGGGCGACCGGCGACCGCGGCTCACGCCACGGCCGCGGCGCGCGTGATCCGGCGGACGCTCGAAGCCGCGGGGCTCTCGGGCGAGACCACGCCCATCCTTTACGGAGGCAGCGTCACCGCAGCGGGTGTCGCGGAGTTCGCGCACGCGGACGGTATCGACGGCGCGCTCGTGGGCGGCGCGTCACTCAAGGCGGAGGAGTTCGGAGCGATCGTGCGGGCGTTCGCGTGACCGCCGCGTACCGGCCGGTCGTTCTGTGCGTGCTCGATGGCTGGGGCATCGCGCCCGACGGGCCGGGCAACGCGGTGACGCGCGCGAAGACGCCGCGACTCGACGCGCTGTTCGCGCGCTACCCACACGCGAAGCTCGACGCGAGCGGCCGCGCGGTGGGCCTGCCCGATGGCGTGATGGGCAACAGCGAGGTCGGCCATCTCACGATGGGCGCGGGCTACATCCAGTACCAGGAGCTCGTTCGCATCAACGACGCGATCGACGACGGCACCTTCTTCGAGAACCCAGCGCTGCGGGCGGCATGCGCCGCGGTGCGTGAGCGGGGAGCGCTCCACCTGATGGGGCTCATCTCGACCGGCGGCGTGCACGCCGACATGAAGCACCTCGCCGCGCTCATCGAGCTCGCGAAGCGCGAGCGCGTCGGCCGACTCGTCGTTCACGCCTTCCTCGACGGCCGCGACATGCCGCCGCGGAGCGCGCTCGAGCTCCTTCCCAAGATCGAGGCGCCGATCGCGACCGTGCATGGCCGCTACTACGCGATGGACCGCGACAAACGCTGGGACCGCACCGAGCTCTCGTATGACGCGATCGTCGATGCGGCCGGGCCGCGCTGCGAGACGGCCACGGGGGCGGTGGAGCGCTGCTACGAGGACAGCGCGTGCAGCGACGAGCTCATGCGACCGCACGTCGTGCGGGATGGCGCGCCCATGCAGGACCGCGATGCTGTGATCTTCTTCAACTTCCGGCCGGATCGCGCCCGACAGCTCACGTCGGCGCTCATGCAGAAGGACTTCGACGGTTTCCGCCGCAAGCGGGTGCCGGAGGATCTGACACTCGTGACACTGACGGATTACCAGGTCGGGATCTCCGATGTGAGCGTGGCGTTCGCCCCAGCCAAGATCATCCCGATGGCGCAGATGCTCGCGGAGGCCGGACTCAAGCAGTTCCACACGGCCGAGACGGAGAAGTACGCGCACGTCACGTACTTCTTCAATGGCGGTCACGAGCCACCGTTCCCCGGCGAGGACCGCGTCCTCGTGCCGTCACAGAAAGTGGCGACCTACGACCTTCGGCCCGAGATGAGCGCCGCGGGCGTCGCCGACACACTCGTGAAGGCGATCGGCGGCGGCACGTACGACTTCGCGATCGTGAACTTCGCGAATCCGGACATGGTCGGCCACACCGGGAACTTCCAGGCGACGTGCGCGGCGATGGCGGCGACGGACGCGGCCGTCGGGCGTGTCGTCGACGCGGCGCTCGAGGCCGGCGGCTGCGTGCTCGTCACCGCTGATCACGGCAACGCGGAGGAGCTCCTCTTCCCGGACGGCGGTCGCAACACGCAGCACTCGATGAATCCGGTGCCCGTCGTGTTCGTGGCGCGAGACGGCGAGCGCTTCTCGCTGCGTGACGGCGGTCTGCGCGACATCGCGCCGACGCTGCTCGGGCTCCTGGGACTGTCGGTGCCGGATCGCATGACCGGCCGTCCGCTGCTCCAGCCGCGGACGCAGTGACGCGCGCACGCGTTGCCTGGTGGATCTACGCGGCCATCGCGGGCACGCTTGCGTTCGTCGTGGTCGCGAGCTGGTTCTCGGCCGTCGCGGAGCGCGCGCCGATCCTCTACGGCGAAGGCGCCGTGGCCCATGCCGCGATCCTCGCGCGCGACCGGCTGGAATACACGAGCGGCGCCCGATTCGGAGATGTCACCCCGATCTTCGCGGCCGCGAACTACCCGCCGCTGTACTTCCACCTCGCGGGCATCGGCGATCCGTTCGCGATCGGTCGGCTTCTCAGCATCGCAGCGACGCTGTTCGTGGCCGGCGCGATCGCGTTCCGCGCTCGCTCCGCGGGCGTCGTTGTCTCTGGCGCGATCGCCCTTGCCTGGCTGGCCTCGATACCGGTGATGCAGTGGGGTCTCGCGGTGAAGCCGGACCCGCTCGCGCTCGCGCTCACCGTTGGGGCGACGGTCGCGCTGGCCCGCGCCAGACCGTTGCCCCTTGTCGCGGGCGTGCTCATCGGGATTGCGGTCATGGCCAAGCCGACCGCGCTCGTGCCGGGCATCGCACTGATGGCATATGTGGCGCGGCGCGATCCACTTGGCGCGACTCGCGGCTTGGTCGGCGGCATCGTGGCAGCGTTCGTCATCTCGATCCTGACCCAGCCGCTGAACGTCGTGCATGTGATCGACTGGAACGCGTTGCCGTGGCGCGTCGAGCTTGCGGTACCTCTGGTGTTCATCGCCCTACTGGTCCTGGCTGTGCCGATCGCGACCGTCGTCAGCGCTCGCGCGGGTGGCGGCGCGGTGGGCACCTATCTCGTCGGCGCGATCGGCGTCCTTTTGCTCGGCGGCCGTGAGGGCGCGACGGTGAACTACTTCCTCGATCTCTCGGCCGCGCTGGCCCTCGCCGCGGCGACCGTCGCGCCGCGACTCTCGCTCGGCGTTCGCTACCCCGGAGCGTCGCTCGTCCAGCTCGCCATCGGTGTCGTTCTACTCAACCCGTTCGTTACAACACCGAGCCTGCTGGCGCCGACCGGAAAATGGGGCGACCCATCGCTGGTCGCCTACGTTCGCGACTTCGTGCCCGGTACCGTCCTCATCGAAGACAGCGGATTGCTGATCGCGAGCGGACGCGAGCCGATCGTCGACGACCTCTTCCTGTGGTCCCGCAACTACGCCAGGGGCAACTCGTTCCTCGAGGGCCCGCGGCTTCTTCAGGCCGTCCGTGCCGGCACCTTCGACGCGGTCGTGAGCGAGGTCGAGCTCGAACGGATCGACGTCGGGCCTGGATACGAGCGGCAGCGCTGGCACCCCGACCTCGTTGCCGCTGTGCTCGAGCGTTATCAGCTGCGCCAGCCGCGCGTGTTCGGCCTGTGTCGTGCCTTCGTGTGGTGCCGGCAGCTGTTCGTCTACGTCCCGCGCTAGCCGGTACAATCGGAGCGTCCCATGGATCTTCTCCAGGTCGCCCAGATCGTCATTGCGGTCGCCGTCGGCGCCTCGATCCTGTTGCAGGCGCGCGGGACCGGGCTGTCCTCGACGTTCGGCGGTGAGTCGACGGCATACCGAAGCCGCCGTGGTCTGGAGCGGACGCTGTTCCGGCTGACCATCGTTCTGATCGTCGTCTACGTGATCATTTCGCTCCTGGGCGCTCGTTCAGCCAGCGTCTAAATGAGGGCCCGCGACAAGTTCATCGTCGTCGCACTGATCGGGCTCTTTGTCATCGCCAGCGGTGCCGCCATCGCCCTCGACCGCGCCGAGACCAAGACCGTCGTGCCGGCGAACGGCGGGACCTACGTCGAGGGCGTGACCAGCAGCGCGCAGTACCTCAACCCGGTGCTCGCAGCGACGCCCGTCGACGACGACGTGGTCCGCCTCGTTTTCAGCGGTCTGACCCGTTATCGCAGCGACGGGTCGATCCAGAGCGATCTCGCGGCGTCGTTCACGACGAGCGAGGACGGGAAGGTCTGGACGTTCCAGATCCGCGATGACGCGCAGTGGCATGACGGCAAGCCCGTGATCTCGGACGACGTCGTCTACACCGTGGCGTTGCTGCAGGACAAGGCCTACGTCGGGCCGTACAGCGACGCGTTCCGCGGCGTGAGAGTCGACCGCATCACCGACCGCGTCCTGCGGTTCACGTTGCCTGATGCGTACGGTCCGTTCGCCGCGAGCACCACGGTGCCGCTGCTGCCGTCACACCTGCTCTCGAAGGTGGACTACGCGACGCTGCCGCGAGTCGCGTTCAACCAGCATCCGATCGGCACTGGTCCCTTCCGTGTCGTCGAGGCTGACCCTCGGCAGACGGTCCTCGCGCGCAACGAGTCCTTCTATCGGACGCGTCCCGATCGCACCCGTCCGTACCTGGACCGCCTGGTGCTGCGCTCTTATCCCGACGCATCGGAGGCGCTGACCGCGCTCGGTCGTGGCGAGATCGACGGCGTCGGCGGGCTATCGACAGGGGACGCGGAGCGGGCGCGCGGCCTGAAGAACGTCGACCTCTACAGCTTCGGCACGAACGACTTCACCGCGCTGTTCCTGAATGTTCGACCGGATAAGGCGATGTTCCGCGACCGCACGGTGCGGCAGGCGATCGCGACGGCGATCGACCGCGGCCGTGTGCTGCAGCTCGCGGCCGACGGTCGGGGCGCCGTCGCGGACGAGTTCGTGCCGCAGTCGTCGTGGGCGTACATAAAGGACGTGACGCGCTATGCGCGCTCGTATGAAGACGCCAAGGCTTTGCTCGATGCGGCGGACTGGAAGGATCATGACGGGGACGGCATCCGCGACCGCGGAGGCGTCAAGCTGTCGTTCGCGATCACGACGTCGAACGAGCCCGCGCGCGTTACAGCGGCGCTGCAGATAACGGACGACCTGGCGACGATCGGCATGCGCGTGGAGCTGAAGTCCATGCCCTTCGCCGAGCTCATCGAGACCGCCGCGCGCGAGCGCACGTACGACGCGCTCCTCATCGGCATCAGCGTGAGCGGCGATCCCGATCCGTACTCGTTCTTCCACTCGACCGAGATCAAGGATCCCGGACACAATTTCTCCGGCTATTCGACGCTGACCATCGACCGCAGCCTCGAAGCCGCGAGGCGCACGACCGATCAGACGAAGCGGCGCGAGCTGTACACGACGGTCTTCCAGGCGATCGCGACCGACGTCCCGGTCGTGTTCCTCTACTTCAGCGACTACCTCTACGCGCAGGGTCGCCAGGTGCAGGGCCTCAAGATCGTGCCGATCAGCGATCCACGAGAGCGCTTCTGGAACGCCGA
>JBDUCG010000132.1:0-5613 GCA_040003565.1 Chloroflexota bacterium
GAATCCGTGCCTGCGCGCCGCCACGCGCAGGCTGTCGCGGTGGTCGAGGGCGAGGCCAGAGACGACGCCGCGTGGCGACGCGATGCGCTCGATCATCGAGCGACGACCGCACCGTCCACCACGCTGCCGCCCGCCAGCAGTGCGTCGATCTCCGGCGTGCGTGGCATCGCGGTGCTGCAGGCGAGGCGGGACGCCACGATCGCGCCGGCGGCATTCGCGCGGCGCACGGCCTCACCCGCGCTCTCGCCCGCGAGCAGCGCCGCGCCGAGCGCCGCTCCGAACGCGTCACCGGCGCCGAGCCCGTTCACGACCGGGACGGCGACACCGGGCACGTCACGCGAGCCGCGCGCGTCGACGATCGTCGCGCCCTCGGCACCACGCTTCACCACGACGAATTTCGGACCGCGCTTCAATAGATCTCTGGGATCGAGGGCCGCAGCGACGAACTCACTGGCGCCGCCGACCACGACCATCGCGAACGACGCGGCCCGCCACGCGAGCTCGGGGTATTCACGCACGTCCTCCCAGAGGACCTCGCGCCAATCGAGATCGAATATCGCGCGCTCCCGGCAGCGCTCGAGGGCCATCAGGGTCGTCGCGCGGCTTGGCTCGCGCGCGAGGCCGGTTCCCGACGCGTAGAGCAGACGCGTCCGCGGGAGATCGTCGGGCAGCTGAGCGACGCGCAGCTCCCAGTCGGGGCAGGTCGGCGTGCGATAGAAGGTGATCGGAAAGTCGTCCGGTGGCCACGCCTCGCAGAACGCCAGCGCCGTGCGCAGCTTCGGATGCACGTGCAGCGCTGCGCAATCGACGCCCTCCGCCTCGAGGAAGCGGCGTATGAAGCGGCCGTGGCCGTCGTCGCCGACCGCGGAGATGATGCCGGTCCGCACGCCGAGTCGCGCGAGACCCGTGGAGATATTGCCGGCGAAGCCACCCACGAAGCGCTCGAACGTCCGCACATCCTCGAGCAGCGTGTTGATCTGCTGGGGGTAGAGATCCGCGCCGACGCGGCCAAGGACATACGTGTCCACGCTCATGGCGCGACCTCGCGCCCCTCGTCGCACGCGCGGTCGCACGCGAGCGCGATCGCCAGCGCGCGGCGGCCATCCTCGCCGCTGACCCGCACCGGTCGCCGCTCGTCGACGCCACCGAGGAAGTCGCGCAGCTCGAACAGGTACGCGTCGCCGAACCGCTCGAGGAATCCGGGGAAGAGGTCGTGGCGGTCGCCGTCGCGAACGAGGACTTCGACCGACCGCTGCGCGAAGCCACCGACGCAGATCGTGCCCTCGCTGCACACGATCTCCGCGCGGATGTCGTACGCGTACCGCGCGCCGCGATACGTCTCGACGCTCGCCACGGCGCCGCCGGCGAATCGGAGATCGGCGAGCGCGAGGTCAGGGCCGGGCGCGTCCGGTGCGAGGGTGAACGCGGTCGCACGCACGCCGGCCACCTCGTCGCCGGCGATCCAGCGCGCCGCGTCGAAGTCATGGATCGCCGACTCCGCGAAGATGTCGGTCCGTGGCACCGAGCCGGCCGGGCCGGTCGCCGCATCGCGGTCCCGGTCCACTCCCTTGAAGAAGCGCAGCTCGCCGATCCTTCCCGAACGAACGACCGCGGCGGCCTCTGCGTACGCGGGGTCGTAACGGCGCATGAACCCGATCTGGAGCCGCACGTTGCTCGACGACGCGGTGGCCAGGATGCGATCGGCCGCCTCCAGCGTTCGCGCGATCGGCTTCTCCAGGAGCACGTCCTTTCCGGCCGCGAGCGCGGCGACCGCGTGCGTTTCGTGCATCGGGCCCGGTGAAGCGATGACCACCGCGTCGACGCCCTTGAGCGACAGGAGCTCATCCACCGACGCGCAGGCTTTCGCGCCCAGCTCGCCGGCAACGGCGTGCATGACCGACGAGTTGGCATCGTGCACCGCGAGAAGCCGTGCCCCACTGACGCGCGTCATGTTCTCGGCGTGGCGGCGACCCATGACACCAACGCCGATCACGCCCACGCCGGTCACGCCGCCAGGACCTCGCGCAGGAATGCGCGACTGCGCTCGGCGTCCTGCATCGGCGAGGAGCGGTTCCCCACCCCGAGCCGCACGTCCTGCTCGACGATGACCCAGCCGGCGTAGCCCACGGCGCGCAGCGCGGCGAGGGTTCCGCGAAGATCGAGCGAGCCGTCACCTAGCGGCGCGAAGACGCCGAGGCCGACCGCATCGCGGAAGTCGAGCCGCCGGGCGAGCGTATTCGCGCGTATCTCGCGACGAAGGTCCTTCAGATGGACATGCCGGATGCGACGCGCATGCGTGCGTGCGATCTCGGCCGGATCACCGCCGCCGTACGCGACGTGACCGGTGTCGAGGCACAGCCCCACGAGCGTTGGATCCGTGTCGCGCATGAGGCGCGCGATCTCTTCCGGCCGCTCGACGTAGCTCGCAGCATGTGGATGGAATGCGGTGACGAGCCCGCGCTCGCGCGCGTAGCGCGCGACCTCGTTCACGCCGTCGCTGAAGCGACGCCACTCGCCGTGGCTGAACCCCGACGATCCGTCCGCGGGCACGCGCCCGGCGATCGCGGTGCGCCGTTCGTCGCCGGCGTCCGCGAGGACCAGCACCGGCGCGCCGGTCGCCGCGAGCAGATCGATCGTCTCGCGAGCGGTCCGCATCGCAGCTGCGCGCCGATCGCGGACATGCAGCGTGACCGGGCAGAACGCACCTGCGAGCGCGAGCTTTCGCGCGCCGAGCTCGTGTCGGAGCGTGACCGGATCGGTGGGCAGGTACGACCATGGGCCGAGTTCGGTGCCTTCGTATCCTGTCGTGGCCATCTCGTCGAGCACCTGCGTGTACGGAAGCTGTTCGCCCCACTCCGGGATCTCACATGCGCCCCAGCTGATCGGAGCGGTGCCGATGCGAATACGCGGTGTGTCCATCGTCGGAGGTTGTACTGTACGCACTCCGCGATGAGGCTCACGATGGCGCAGGCGCTGGTGCGATTCCTCGCGAACCAGTACGTCGAGCGCGATGGGATCGAGCAGCGCTTTTTCGCCGGCTGCTGGGGCATCTTCGGTCACGGCAACGTCGGTGGCATCGGTCAGGCGCTGCACGAGCGTCCCGACGATCTCCGTTACTTCCAGGCGCGCAACGAGCAGGCGATGGTGCATGCCGCGTGCGGCTACGCGAAGATGCGCGACCGCCTCGCGACGTTCGCGTGCACGACCTCGATCGGTCCGGGTGCGACCAACATGGTCACCGGCGCCGCGCTCGCGACGGTCAATCGTCTCCCCGTGCTGCTCCTGCCCGGCGACGTCTTCGCGTCGCGCGCGCCCGACCCGGTGCTGCAGCAGCTGGAGGTGCCGTGGGCCGGGGACGTGTCGGTGAACGACGTGTTCCGACCGGTCTCGCGCTACTTCGACCGCATCATGCGACCCGAGCAGATCGTGCCGGCCGCGCTCGCGGCGATGCGCGTGCTCGTCAGCCCAGCCGACACCGGTGCGGTGACGCTCGCGCTTCCGCAGGACGTGCAGGCCGAGGCGTTCGACGTCCCCGAGGAATTCGTCGCGAAGCGGACCTGGCACATCGAGCGCCGCCTGCCTGAAGCCGCGGCGATCGTGCGCGCGGCCGAGCTCATCGGCGCCTCCAAGCGACCGCTCATCGTCGCCGGCGGGGGCGTCATCTACTCCGGCGCGACGCAGCTCCTTCGTCAGTGGGCCGAGGCGGCCGGAATCCCGGTCGCCGAGACGCAGGCGGGAAAGGGCGCGCTCCCCTTCGATCATCCAATGTGCGCCGGCGCGATCGGGGTCACCGGCACGTCCGCCGCGAACCGCCTCGCGCGCGAAGCCGACCTCGTGATCGGGATCGGGACGCGCTGGACCGACTTCACGACGGCGTCGAAGACGGCGTTCCAGGACCCGAACGTGCGCTTCATCAACATCAACGTCGCCGAATTCGACGCGCGGAAGCACTCCGGGCTGGCGCTCGTCGGCGACGCGAAGGCCACGCTCGAAGCCCTCGTTGGCTGGACGTACATCGTCGACCCCGAGTACCGCGAGAAGGCGGAGCGCCTTGCGCGCGAGTGGTCGAGCGAGGTCGATCGTCTGTACTCCCTCGATCACACACCACTTCCGGCGCAGAGCGAGGTCATCGGCGCCGTGAACGAAGCCGCGGGCCCTCGCGACGTCGTCGTGTGCGCGGCGGGCTCTCTGCCTGGCGACCTCCACAAGCTCTGGCGCACCCGCGACCCAAAGGGGTACCACGTCGAGTACGGCTTCTCGACCATGGGCTACGAGATCGCGGGGGGGCTTGGCGTGAAGATGGCCGCGCCGGACCGCGAGGTGTTCGTCATGGTCGGCGACGGCAGCTATCTGATGATGGCGCAGGAGCTCGTCACCGCGGTGCAGGAGCAAATCAAGCTCGTCGTGGTGATCGTCGACAACCACGGCTACGCGTCGATCGGCGGTCTGTCGCGATCGCTCGGGTCGCAGGGCTTCGGGACGCACTACCGTTTCCGGAAGTCCGGCTCGCTCGGGCTCGACCGCGAGGGGCCGCAGGGCGACACGCTGCCGATCGATCTCGTCGCGAACGCCGCGAGCCTGGGCGCCGTGTCCGAGCGCGTGCGGACCATCACCGAGCTGCGCGCCGCGCTCGCTAGGGCCACGCGCGTCGAACGACCGTACGTCGTCACGATCGAGACCGACCGGTACGAGAGCGTGCCGGCCTATGACTCGTGGTGGGAGGTCGTGCCGGCCGAGGTCTCGGGCCTCGACGAGGTACGCGCGTCGCGCGAGCTCTACGAGAAGGGGAAGAAGAAGGCGCGCGGCCACCTGCGTCCACCGCCGTGACCGACCTGCTCGTTCATGAGCGCCCCGGTGACGGTTGCCTGATCGAGGTCACGCCCGAGAGCGCCGGCTGGAAGTACGTCGGCTTCGAAGTGTTCCGCCTCGCGCCGGCCGCGAAGCTGCGACGGCGCTTCCCCGGACGCGAGACCTGCGTGGTCGTGCTCGCGGGCAGCTGCGACATCCGCAGCGAGGCCGGCGAATGGAAAAGCGTCGGGAAGCGCACGTCGCCATTCGACGGCGCTCCGGCAGCGGCGTATCTCCCGCCGGGGATGGAGTTCGAGATCACCGCGCCGTCCGCCACCGTGGAGATCGCGCTCGGTCATGCCCCCGCGAAGGTCGGAGCGAAGGCGCGCGTGTTGCGGCCGGAAGACGCGCGCGTGGAGGTCCGCGGCAGCGGCGCGATGGAGCGCCGCATCCATCACATCCTCATGGAGGACGCCGAGGCGGAGTCGCTGCTCGTCACCGAGGTCGTCACTCCGGGCGGCCACTGGTCGAGCTATCCCCCGCACAAGCACGATACGAACGATCCGCCGCGCGAGACGGCGCTCGAAGAAACGTATTACCACCGCCTGCGGGACGAGCGGGGCTTCGCGGTCCAGCGCGTGTACACCGCGGACCGCTCGCTGGACGAGAGCGTCACCGTGCGTAACGGCGACGTCGTGCTCGTGCCGCGCGGCTATCACACCGTCTCCGCGCCGCCCGGGTACGACCTCTACTACCTGAACGTGATGTCCGGACCGGTGAGGGCATGGAAAGTCACCTTCGATCCCGACCACCGGCGGCTCACGA
>JBDUCG010000133.1:0-5551 GCA_040003565.1 Chloroflexota bacterium
CGCTCTGGCGCAACTTCTTCGCGAAGTACCCGGAGTCGAACGCGCTGCACAAGCGGATGCTCATCGTGTCCGAGGAGCTCGCGCGCCGCAGCATCCTCGACTCGTCGAATGAAGTGCGCCAGGCGCAGCAGAATCTCTGGCGCGCGCAGGGCAACGATGTGTACTGGCACGGTGTCTTCGGCGGCATCTACTTCCCGCACCTCCGCTCGGACGCGTACGCGTCGCTGCTGAAGGCGGAGCGCATCCTGTCTGAGCGTCGCGTCGCCGCGGGTGAATCGCGCGACTACGACGTCGACGGATACGACGAGTACATCTTCCGCGGGAACGCCGGCGCGGTCTTCGTGCACGTGCAGGGCGGGGCGATCATCGAATGGGACATCTACGCGTCGGCGACGAATCTCGTCGACACGCTCGCGCGCCGGCCGGAGGCGGAGCACGACGAGCTGCGCCGCGCCGAGAAGGCGGGCAAGGTGCTCGTCGGCAAGGCGGCCGAGAAGGAGACCAAGTCGATCCACGAGGCCGTGCGCGCGAAGGAGCGCGGTCTCGCGAAGCTGCTCGAGTACGATCCCGCGCGCCGCGGGCTCTTCCAGGACAGCTTCACCGTTCGCAAGGGCGAACCGGTGAACCTGCACGCCGTCCACTACGCGCTCACGCCGCAGCGCGAAGCGCGCACGGTCAGCCTCACGCTCGAGCCGCCGGCGCGGACGCTCGCGGCGACGCCGGGCCTCGGCATCCGCAAGGACATCCGCATCGCGGACGAGGGTCTCGCGGCGGGCGTGCGCTACCGCCTGCGCAACGACGGCGATGAGGCGATCGGACTCACGTTCACGAGCGCGTCGAACTTCGGCCTCCTCGGCGAGAACGAGGCCGCCGACGTGATCACCGTCGGCACGCGCAAGACGACGGCGGGAAAGCCGATCGAGGTGCGCAACGTGGCCGAGGTGCAGATCCACTCGGAGTCGAAGCACTGGGACCTCACGCTCGCGATCGATCCGCCCGCGCTCGTCGTCACGAAGCCGATCTACGCGGTGACGAACTCCGAGGCCGGCTTCGAACGCGTCTATCAACAGCTCGAGATCGCCATGACCTGGACGGTCGAGATCGAGCCCGACAGCCACGTCGACCTCGAGATCCGCGGTACCGCGCTCGGCCAGATGGTCGAGCCGGAGGCCGTGCGCCCGACCGCGCGCCGCCGCAAGGCGACGACGCCCACGGGCGAAACCCCGGCCCGTCCGCGGAGGTAGACCCTCCGCCGATGTACGAGCCCGGACCGCCCCTCGCGCCTCCTCCGCCGCCTCCCCCACCGCGACCGCAGCGCTCCAGCGGACCGACCGGTGCGGCCCTCTTCCTGATCGGAGTGATCATCGGCGGTGTCTCGGGCGGCGCGGCGGCCACGCTCCTGGATGGCCGCGCACCAGCCGAGCTCGTCCCGACGCCCGTCCCGTCTGCGCTCGCGACCGCGGCACCGGTCGTCGTGCCTGCCGGCGCGGATCCGATCGTCGCTGTCGCGAAGGAGATGCTCCCCTCGGTCGTCACCGTCGTGAACCGACTGCCCTCGGGCCAGCAGCAGTCGAGCGGCTCCGGCTTCGTCACCGACGCGCGCGGCTACGTGGTCACCAACAATCACGTCGTCGAGAACGTCCGCGGCGGCGGCGCGGGCGCGTCGTTCGACGTCATCTTCAGCGACAACCGCACGCAGAAGGCGACGCTCGTCGGCCGCGATCCCGATACGGACATCGCCGTGCTGCAGATCCCGGCCGCCGCCGGCCTCAAGGTCGCGCAGCTCGCGAACAGCGATGACGTGCCGGTCGGCGCGACGGTGGTCGCGATCGGAAGTCCGCTCGGCGAGTTCCAGAACACCGTCACCACCGGCGTCGTATCGGGCAAGGGGCGGCGCGTCCAGGAATCGCAGACCGTCTTCCTCGACGACCTCATCCAGACCGACGCCGCGATCAATCCCGGCAACTCGGGTGGCCCGCTCATCTGGGCGGCGACGCGTCAGGTCATCGGGATGAACACGCTCATCGCCGATCCGAATCAGGCGCAGGGCCTCGGCTTCGCGATCTCCGCGAACACGATCCGCACCGTCGCCGACGAGCTCATCAAGAACGGCAAGATCGAGCGCGGTTTCATCGGCATCCAGTACGCGCCGCTATCGCCGCGCGCCGCGGTCGCGCTCGGACTTCCGCCCGCCGCGGGCATCCAGATCTCGGCGATCGTGTCGGGCTCGCCGGCATCCGCGGCCGGTCTGCGCGTGGGGGATGTCGTCACCAAGCTGAACGACCAGCAGATCGACCAGGAGCATCCCTTGCAGTCGCTGATGGTCAAGTTCAGGCCGTCAGACAAGGTGCGTCTCACGATCATCCGCGACTCCGCGACGCAGACGCTCGAAGTGACACTGGGCCGAGCGACCGCCGGGTGACGCTCGGAAGGCGCGATGCCTTCCTCTATCTCGCGGCCGCGACCTTCGGGAGCTTTGGTCTCGGCGTCGCCGCCTTCTATCTGAACTTTCTCTATCGCTCGCTCGGCTACGACGGTGTCGCGCTCGGTGGCCTCGTCGGCGCATCGGCGCTGGGCGTCGTCATGGGAGCGGTGCCGGCCGCGACGATCGCGCGCGGCCGTTCGCGGCGCACGGTCATCCTCAGCGGCGGTGTCCTGGCCGGCTTCGGTCTCGCCGGCCTCGTGCTATTCGACGCGTACGTTCCGCTGTTCCTCGCCGCGACGTTGTTCGGTCTCGGCGGCATCCTGGCGTCGTCCTCAGGCGCCGCGCTCCTCGCCGACGCGACCTCGGCCGGCGCGCGCTCGTCGCGGTTCGGCCAGCAGATCGCGCTCGGCACGATGGCCGCGTTCTTCGCGAGCGCGCTCGCGGGCGTCCTGGCCGCGCCGGTCGCGGCCCTCCTGCACGCGCAGCCGACCGACACGATCGTGTTGCGCGCGCTCGTCGGGGGCGGTGGCATCTGCGCGGCGCTATCGGCGATCCCGGTGCTGTTCATCGAGAACGTTCCGGTCGCGGGCGCGGCGCTCGACGCGCCGCGCCGCTACGGCCTTCTCGCGCGGTTCCTCACCGTGGAGTTCGTGTTCGGCCTTGGCGCCGGGAGCTTCCTGCCGTTCTCGAACCTGTTCTTCGCAGAACGCTTCGGCGTGCCGTTCGCGGCGCTCGGCGTCGTCCTCGGCGTGATCGCCGTCGCCGGAAGCCTGGGCGCCCTCGCACACGGCCGGTTCCTCGCGCGGCGATTCGGCGCGGTCCCGTCGGTCGTCGGCGTCGTCCTCGGCTCGCTGCCCTTCGCGCTCGTCGCGGCGTTCGCGGGCGACCTCGCGATCGCCGTGGCCGCGCTCGCGCTGCGCGCGTGGCTCATGTACGGATCGAGCGCGACGTGGAACGCGGTCATCTTCTCCTCGTTCACGCCGCGCGAGCGTGCCGGCGTGAACGCGATCGCGGCGCTCGCGTGGAATGCCGGGTCTGGTTCCGGCGCGGTGATCTCCGGCGCCCTCCGCGGCGCGGTCGGGACCGGAGGCTATACGGTCAACCTGCTGACGCTCGCGGTCTTCTACGCACTCGCCGCGGCCCTGATCGTTGTGTTCTTCCGCGAGCACGTCCCCAGCGGCGACGTTGGCGCGGTCGCCATGGCTGCCCCAGACTCCAGACCGTGACCACTCCCGTCCGCGATCTCGTGGCCGCCGCATTTTCGGAAGCGCTCTCGCGCGCGGCGCTCCAGCATCGCTGGGAAGGCACTGAGAGCGCGCTCATGGAGGTCGAGGTCCCGCCGCATCCCGCGCAGGGGGACTACGCGACGACCGTCGCCATGCGCCTCGCGAAGACGCTGCGCAAGCCGCCGCGCGAGATCGCGAGCGCGATCAAGGACGAGCTGGAGCTGCACGCGCCGCTCGCGTCGGCCGAGGTGGCCGGCGGTTTCGTGAACGTGCGCCTCGACGAAACGTGGCTGCGGGCGCAGGTTGACGCGATCATCAAGGACGGCGCTGACTACGGGCGCTCCGAGACGCTGCGCGGCCGGCGTATCCAGGTCGAGTTCGTCTCCGCGAACCCCACCGGTCCGCTCACGCTCGCGAACGCGCGCGGCGGTCCGCTCGGCGACGTGCTGTCGTCGGTGCTTCAGTTCGCGGGCGCGGACGTGCACCGCGAGTACTACGTCGAGGACGGCGGCACGCAGGTGAAACGGTTCGGCGAGTCCGTGGCGATCCGTTACCGCCAGCTCTTCGGCGAGGAGATCGAGGTGCCGCCCGACGCCTATCCCGGCGACTACGTGAAAGACATCGCCGCGCAGATCAAGGAGACGCACGGCGACCTGTATCGGACGCTCACGCTCGAGGAGCAGGGCCGCGTGTTCGCGCCGATGGCCATCGACTGGGTCGTCGCCGACGCGCAGCGCGTGACGAAGAAGTTCGGCATCACGTTCGACACCTGGTTCAAGCAGTCGTCGTTCCTCGAGTCGGGGTACTTCAGCAAGACCATGGACGAGCTGCGCCGCCGCGGCTGCCTCGTCGACCGCGACGGCGCGGTGTGGTTCGAGACCCCGGAGGCGCGCGCCCTCGATCGCGAGGGCGAGGAAGGCTGGGTCGTCATCCGCTCGAACGGCGACCCGACGTATCTCGGAACGGACATCGCCTACCACCGCCTCTGCCTCGAGGAGCGCGGCTTCGATCTGAAACTCAACGTGTGGGGCGCGAACACGCACTACCACCTGCTGCAGATGAAGATCGCGCTGCCGGCGATCGGGATCACCGAGGACCGCTGGAGCGTTGTCCTGTACCAGTACGTGCGCTTTCTCCACGAGGGCGTGCTGCAGCGGATGGGCCGGCGCACCGGGCTCTTCCTGTTGCTCGAGGACGTGCTCGAGGCCGTGGGGAAGGACGCGACGCGCTTCCTGCTATTGCAGCGTGGCGCGGACAGCCAGCTCGACTTCGACTTTGAGCTCGCGGTGCAGCAGTCCAACGACAACCCCGTCTACTACGTGCAGTACGCGCACGCGCGCATCGCGAGCATCTTCCGCACCGCGGCGGAGCGCGGCATCACGGCCGACGGCGCCGACCTCTCCGTGCTCACGACCCCCGGCGAGCTCGCGCTCATCAAGCTCTGCCTGCGCTTCCCTGAGCTGCTCGCCGACATCGTCGGCCACCGCGGCGTTCACTTGCTCACCGGCTACGCGCTCGAGCTCGCCGGCGCGTTCCACGGCTTCTACCGTGACCACCGCGTCGTGAGCGACGATGCCGCGGTGTCGAAAGCACGACTGCGTCTGGTCCAGGCGGTGCAGCTCACGCTGCGTCAGACGCTTCGCATGCTCGGCGTCAGCGCTCCCGAATCGATGTAGCTAAGGCTTCGCGCTCGGGCTCGGGCTCGGGCTCGCGCCGCGACCGCCCGGCGCGCCTTGGCCACCGAACAGTCCCTGCAGCGCATTACCGCCGGCGACGATCGCTGTAGCGGACACGTTCCCGCTCGCGTCGGTCGTGCCGACGATGGTGACCTGGTCGTTGGCCTTAAGGTCGCTCAGCTTGATGTCGCTCTCGACCGTCCTCACGATGCGCGTCGTGCTCC
>JBDUCG010000134.1:0-5530 GCA_040003565.1 Chloroflexota bacterium
ACTCCGACGCCCAGACCCTGATCCGCGCGTCCTAGCGCGAAGCGCGCGTTCTGAGGTGTCGCGACGTTATCCTTCGCGTGAACGCCGCTCCGCGTTTGGAAGGGGTATCCCCACCCTTGTTCGACGGTCTCCTTGGCATGTTCTCGCGCGACATCGGCATAGACCTCGGTACGGCGAACACGCTCGTGCACGTGCGCGGGCGCGGCATCGTCATCGCCGAGCCGTCGGTCGTTGCCAAGGATCAGCGCACCGGTCAGCTCCTCGCGATCGGTGCCGAGGCGAAGCGGATGGTGGGCCGCACGCCGGCGAGCATCATCGCGATCCGTCCGCTCAAGGACGGCGTGATCAGCGACTTCGACATCACCGAGCAGATGCTCAACTACTTCATCCGCAAGGTGCACGAGCGCGCGCTGCTCTTCCCGCGGCCGCGCGTGATCGTCGGCATCCCGTCCGGCGTCACCGAGGTCGAGAAGCGCGCGGTCCAGGACGCGGCGATCTCCGCCGGTGCGCGGTGGGCGCGTCTGGTCGAAGAGCCGATGGCCGCGGCGATCGGCGCGGGCCTTCCGGTGAACGAGCCGACCGGATCGATGATCGTCGACATCGGCGGCGGCACGACCGAGGTCGCCGTCACGTCGCTCGGCGGCATCGTCATCTCGCGTTCGATCCGCATCGGCGGCGACGAGATGGACAGCGACATCGTCCAGTACGCGCGGCGCGAGTTCAACCTGCTCATGGGCGAGCGCACGGCCGAAGACATCAAGATCGCGATCGGCTCCGCCTATCCGCTCGACGAGGAAGTGTCCACGTACTTCCGTGGCCGCGACCTCCTCACGGGACTGCCGCGATCCATCGAGGTCACGAGTGCGCAGATCCGCGAGGCCATCGAGCCGTCGATCGCGTCGATCGTCGATGCGATCAAGGCGACGATCGAGGAGACGCCGCCCGAGCTCATCGCCGACGTCATGGACCAGGGCATCTACCTCGCCGGCGGCGGCGCGCTCCTCCGCGGCCTGGACACGCGGGTCGCCGAGGCGACGCAGATGGCCGTCCACGTCGCCGAGGACCCCCTCACCTGCGTCGTCCGGGGGTGCGGGATGATCGTCGAGGACCTCGCCAAGTACGAAAGATCCCTCGTGATGGATACATATACGGCTGTCCCGCGTTAGCGTCTGAGCATGGCGAGCTTCGGTCGCGCGCGTCGTTCACAGGGCAGTGTTCTGCGGCCCTTCGCGCTGCTCGTCGTCGTCAGCCTGCTGCTGCTGGGACTCCGTAACACCGACGTCATCCGCGGCTCGTCGACGTTTCTGACCCAGCTCCTCGTCCCGGTGCAGCAGGTACTCGCCGGCGTCGGCGCCGCCGGTGACCGCTTTGCGTCCGCGATCAGCCAGATCGACAGCCTGCGCGACGACAACTCGCGCCTCCAGACCGCGAACGACCGGCTGACCCTGGAGAACATCCGCCTGCGGGAGCTCGCGATCGTCGGCCAGCAGGCCGAGCGCCTCCAGACGCTGCAGCGGACCATTCCCTTTGAGAGCGTCCCGGCGACGGTCATCGCCCGCGACCCGACCGGCGTCCTCCACTCGATCGTGCTCGGCCTCGGCAGCGACGACGGCGTGAAGCTCGGCCACGTCGTGCTGTCGGACCAGGGCCTGGTCGGCCGGGTGAGCGAGGTCGGCACCAACTACAGCAAGGTGCTGCTGGTCACCGACTCCTCATCTGTTGTGTCCGCCCTGGTCCAGGGCTCACGCGCGACGGGGATCGTGCGCGGCCAGTTCGGCGACTCGCTGATCATGGACTGGCTCCTCCAGACGGAGTCGGTGAAGGTCGGCGACGTCGTGATCACCGCCGGCCTCGGGATCGGCGAGGAGCTGCGGTCGCTCTATCCGAAGGGGCTGGTGATCGGGACGGTCGCCCAGGTCCAGACGGCTGAGGCGGCCGCCTACAACCGCGCGATCATCACGCCGGCCGTCGACCTCCGGCGGCTCGAGCACGTCCTGGTGGTGAAGACGAACTAGCGCCCCTCGATCTGTTTGAGGAGGTCGGCGGCCGCGGCGTTGGCCGGCTCGCGGGCGATCACGACTTGCAGCACGGCGCGAGCTTCGGCGAACTGATTCGCTTCGATCAGCCGTCGGGCGAAGGTCACGCGAAGGTCGTTCGCGTCGGTGTTCGCGACGCCCTGCCGCAGCAGCTCGAGGCTCCGCGGCACGTCACTGAGCCGGCGGGCCGCGTCGGCGGCCACCGTGTAGTACTTCGGGTCGCCCGGATAGAGCGCGATCGCCTTCTGGGAGTTCTCGAGCGCTCCGGCGTTATCGCCGAGCGCGAACTGGATCCGCGCGAATTGATCGAAGGTGTCCGGGTTCTGCGGCGCCGCGGCGATCGCCCGGAGCAGGGTCTCGTAGGCGGCGGTCTTCGCGGCTTCGTCGCCCTGTTGAGCGAAGAACGAGTGCATCCGGCCCAGGTTCCACCAGAACGCCGCCGTGTACGGGGAGCGCGCGGTCGCCTCGAGATACGCGCTGCGCGCACCGGCTTGATCGTCGACCAGCTCGAGGGCGCGGCCCAGGTCATTCCAGTAGATCGCGCGCCCGGCGTCGGAGACGGTCGCCGCGCGCGCCGCGCTGACCGCACGAGCCGCGGTCTCCGCGCGCAACGAGGTCTCGACGATCTTCGCGGAGCGATTCGCCGAAAGGCTGGTGAGCTGGAGGAACGCGGCGCCCGCGAGGCTGACGACGATCACCAGCCGAGCGAGCCCCGGCAGTCGGAAGCCAGGCGTGCGCGCGACGACTCGGGCGGACCGGAGGTCGCTCGCGAGGGCGATGCCGATGCACGCCCATGGGATCCACTGGATGCTCTGCGCGCCTGGGAGGACGAGGCCGCTGCCGTAGTAGGCAGCCGTCGCGGCGGTCGCCACCAACAGGGCGGTCGCGTCCGCGTCGCGCGCGCGTCGCCAGCTGTGCACGGCGAAGGCGACGAGCAGGGCGGCCAGCGTCACGAGGCCGACGATCCCCGTCGTCGCGGCGGTGTGGAAGAGCCAGCTGTGCGCGGAGGTCTGGGTGCGGTTGTTCTTGAGACCTTCCGCCTCTTCGTACAGCGGGTAGACCACGGCGAAGTTCTCGAAGCCGGCCCCAAGCACCGGGTGATCGGCAAAGATGCGCGCCGCTGCGGTATAGATGAGCACCCGGCCGCTGACCTCTGGCGAGTCGGCCAGTGCGAACAGGCGCCCGCCGAGCGGCGTCGCGAACACGACGATCGCCAGCGCCAGGGCGAGAGCGGCGCCCGCTAGCGCGAGTCTCGATAAGGCACGCCGCGTTGCGCCGGTCCGGCGGAGCCACAGCACCCCGATCACGAACAGTCCGGCAACGACTCCGATGATCGAGCCTCGGGTGGCGACGAGCACCATCAGCACAAGGCTCTCGATGCCTACTGCGGCGATGGCCCAACGCAGCCGGCCGAGGCTTGTCCACGCGAAGACAAGCCCCGCGGCGCAGGCCACGACGAGGACCGACAGGAACTGTCCGTAGAAGTCGGGATTCCCCAGCGTCGCGAATGGCCGGGCCCGGGAATCGAGGTCGGCCCACTTCACCGGGTCCGCGCCGAGCGCCTGAACGATCGCGTAGACGCTCGCGGCCACGGCGACCGCGGCGACCGCCCACGCGACCCAGGCGGCGCGGCGTGGGTAATCGGTCGCGAGTGCGATCGCGACGGTGATCAGGGCGAGCACGGCGTGCGTCGTTAGGCCGAGGTAACGGCCGACCTCGCCGAACACCGCGACGTACTGGTTCGTCGCGGTGGCCGTCGTGAGCAGCTCGGTCGCGAGCAGCGCGTAGAACGCGAGGAATAGGGGAGAGACGGGCACTCTGACCCCATCCACGAGCGCGACGACGACGAGGACGCCGAGGAGCACCCACCCCACAGCGTGCGTGAAGGTGGCTTTGGGGAGATCGAAAACATCGCGCACCGAGGGGTCGAAGACGAGTACGAAGATCGCGATCTCGACACATACAAGGACGAGCGCGAGCTCACGCCAGCCCGCCGCTGCCGATACCGCTCTGCTACTTCGGGGCTTTTGTTGGCGCTTGACCGTGCGTACGACGCGTTTCGTTGAATTCTTCTGCGGCATGAGCGCTTCCTATGATGGCGCGCGCCGCGCGCGATCCACGCGGTGCTCGTCTCGCGAATGCGTGACGACGCGGCATGCGGTTAGGGCGCCTATACGCGGCGCAGCTGTAACGATCACAAAAGTTCGCGTCACTCGCGCGTCATCGGCGTGTGACTAATAGGAGTGTCGTCCCCGAGTAGGACCCGATGCGGCGAGTGGCCTAGGTCGGAAGTCAGGCTGTCGGTCTCGCGGTGACGGTGCTAGGGGAAAAATCACGATTCGAACGCTAATCGAACGTTGACGTTCGCTCTCGCGTCACTCGTAATGTGCGGAGCGCGCGTGAGGGGGTAGGGGAGCCGGTGGGCTTTTCCAACTTTTAGTGCAGTACGGCCGCGGCCTGGTCGGAGCGTTCCTGTTGATGTACGTCGTTGTGATCGGCATGCCGATCGCACGCGCCGTTCCGAACACGCCGTCCGCCGATAACACAACCACCCCAGCGATCACCCCTTCGAAGAACACGAAACCTGACGTCAAGACACCGGTCCAATCCACCACCACCCCCACAGATCTAAAGGTCGAGCTCGGAACCCAACCCAACACTCTCATCGTGAGCTTCCCACCCGGAACGAAAGAGAACCTCGTCATCGCAGCGGTGGGCACGCTCGGTCTTTCTATTCTCAGCGCAGACGTTGTCACCGGCCGCTACCTCTTCTCGATGCCAAAGGTCAACGTGTTCATCGAGACGGCTGGCGACGCCAGCGCGAGCGACAAAGCGTGGATCAACTTCCCGCGCATCTACACCACGGCCGACATCGAGTCGTACTTCGGCAAGAATCATCTGAAGGTCGATCGCTGGTCACTCGATCCCGAGACCAGCGATCGATTCGCTGTTGTGGAGCTGCCGCGCATGGAAGCCACGCTCACCGATGCAGAGCGCGGGCTCTACACGATCACGCTGACGCCCACCGATCAGGAAAGCCTCGACGCGTGGGCGCGCGAGTCCGGCGTCCGCATCATCGAGTACGACGCGAACACCGGAAAGACCGTCGTGCAGCCGCTCGACTGGAAGGCGCCGACTCCGGTGATCGTCGGGAACGACACCACGCCGGCGCGGACGTCAGCGCCGACAGCTGCGCCGCTGAAGAGCACCTCACCCGCACCGGCGCGGACCGCGCCGCCGAAGTCCGAGCTCATCCCCGGCGTAGACCGCAACGGACGCGCGGGATTCTGGACCTCGGACGGCACGTTCTGGGTCCCGTCGTCTCCATCGCCCTCGCCGCAGCCGAGCGCAGCGCCAACGCCCGCACCTTCGCCGATCAGCGGGATGCCAGCGCCGAAGCAGATGAGCCTCATCGATCCGGCGTCAGCTGCGCGCGCCGAGGATCCGACGCCGTCGCCAGATCCGACCGTGCCTCCGTCACCGACGCCGTCGCC
>JBDUCG010000135.1:0-5526 GCA_040003565.1 Chloroflexota bacterium
GCTCGCGCCGCTCCGGGACGATGCGCTCGCGCCGACACACGACGACCTTCGCGCTCTTCTCCCGCAGCTCGGAGCGCTCGCCGAGGAGCTTTCCGCGCTCGGAATCGGCGCGACCGTGCAGCACGACGATCTGCACGACGGGAACGTCCTGACCCGCGATGGCCGACCGGTCATCTTCGATTGGGGTGACGCCTGTGTGACCCACCCGTTCCTATCGCTCTGGATCGTGCGACGGGTCGCGGCGTATCGCACAAAGATCGCCTATACCGACCCGGCCATCGTCCGGCTCGTCGACACGTATCTGGAGGGCTGGAGCGAGTTCGGGTCGACGGCCACGCTCCGCCGCGCGGCGGAGATCGGCGCGCGCCTCGGGAGCGTGACCCGCGCGCTCTGCTGGCACCGCGTCGTCATGCTGAACGAGGGCGTGCTCGCAGACGAGCCGGACATCATCTCGAGCTCGCTCGACAACGTACGGGGCGCGATGACGCCGGAGCGCTAGCGGCGATCCTTCATTCGAGCACGGCGCGGGCCTAGGACCGATGCACCGATAGCTGGTAGTCAGCGGCCGGGTGCCACACGTCGCGGTCCCACGTCGACCAGCGCTCGACCAGCGAGAGACCGGCTGACTTCGCGAGGCGATCGTATTGCTCGACGGTCAGCTGCCCTGGCCGCCGCGAGAAGCCGGCGACGAGCGCGCCACCTGATGTGAGATGCCGCGCGAGATTCGCGAGCACTGGTCCCTCGGTGCCCGGCGTGAGGAAGATCATCACGTTTCCGGCGAGCAGGACGACGTCGAAGACACGGCCGAGATCGATGGCGGCGAGGTCCGCACAGTGCCACTCGAGCTCCGGCGCCTTCCGTCGCGCAGTCGACAGCATCGTGTCGTCGAGATCGACGCCGACCGTTGCCACGCCGCGCCGCGCGAGCTCGCGCGCGACGCGACCGGTGCCGCAGCCGGCATCGAGCACCGAACGCGGTCCGAACCGCATCACGAAATCGGCTTCGCCGTGCACATTCTCGCCGGCAGTAGCGCGACGCTCGTACGGCGCGTCGTATTCGTCGCCAGACGAGCGCCGCGTACGCAGCCACGGGTTTCGTTCGGCATCGCGATCCACGGTCTGGCAAGCGTAAGGCGCATGCTGCCAGCGATGAGAGGGTCACTGCCCCTTGCTCTTCTCGTCGCGCTCGCCGCATCGGCGTGTCAGGCGCCCGCTTCGACGGCCACGCAGGCCGCGGACAACGCCGCGATCGCGCGCGCTTTCGCCGAGCATCGCTCCGAGCTCGAGGTCACCGCGCAGGGACAGGTCGAGCGGCTGCTCAGCGATGAGACCTCCGACACCGGCACGCACCAGCGCTTCATCCTGAAGCTGAGCGGCGCGACGCAGACGCTGCTCATCACCAATAACGTCAGGATCGGTAAACGCGTGCCGGCCGCCGTGGGTGACGCGCTTCTGGTCCACGGCGAGTACATCTGGAACGACCAGGGCGGGCTCGTCCACTTCACGCATCACGACCCAGACCACTCACGCGAAGGCGGCTGGATCGAGCGCCTCGGCGTCCGCTACGACTGACGTTCCGCGCGAGTCGGCGAGATACGATCGCCGCGTGTTGCAGCCGGTCGTGGTGCTCGCGTACTCGACGGCCGCGCTCGCGCTCGCGGCACAGTGGATCGCGGCGAAGATCGCCCTCGGCGGCGCCCCGCCGCTGGAGCTCGCGACCGTGCGTTTCGCGATCGCGTCCATCGTCCTCGTGTCGCTTGCGGTCATCACGCGCACGCCTCTGCCGCTGCGCGAGTGGCGAGCCGTCACCGCCGCGGCGGCGTGCGGGTTCCTCGGCTTCAACACGCTCGCGTTCCTCGGCCTGCGGCTCACGCCGGCATCCGATGCCGCACTCATCGTCCCGACCACGATCCCGCTCGCGACTGCGCTCTTTGCCACGTTCATCGGCGAGCCGCTGACCTCGCGCAAGCTGATCGGGTTCGCCGTCGCGAGCATCGGCGCGGCCGTCGTGATCGCCGGCGGTCAGCAGCTCGGCGCCGAGATCTCGACAGCGCGTCTGGTCGGCGATCTCCTCGAGCTCGCGAGCGCGGTCGCGTGGGGTGCATGCCTCACGATCAGCGCGATCGCGCTCCGCACCGCGAGCGTCCTGGGCTTCCTCACGATGGCATCGCTGCTCGGCACCGCGATGCTGTTCCCGCTCGGGGCGCTCGAGCACGGGTATCGCGATGTTGGGGAGTGGTCGATCGAGACGCAGCTTGCGACGCTGTCGCTCGGCCTCCTCTCCACGGTCGTCGCGTTCCTGATCTTTTTCTGGGCGGTGCGTCGCTTCGGGGCCGGTCTCGGGGCGATGATCACCTACCTCGCTCCGGTCGCCGCATTGATCCTCGCGTTCTTTCTGCTCGGGGAACGACCGCTCCCGCTCCAGCTCATCGGCGCGCTCGTCATCGTTTTCGGCGTGCGACTGGCAGCGCGGCGAGCGCGGTCGGCGCTCGACGTCGGTCGAGGTCCGCCGCTCCGATCCACTTGAGGTAGCCGCGCCGTTCCGCCGTGCTCACGCGGCCCGACGGAGCTCCTCTTCGAGCAGACGCACGCGCTCTTCGCGTTCCACGAGCTTCGCTTTCTCGTTCGCGACGACGTTGGCCGGCGCCTTTTCGGCGAAGCCCGGCCGCGCGAGGAGCTCGCGCGAGCGGCGGAGCGACTCCTTGGCCTCGGTCAGCTCCTTCTCGAGCCGCGCGCGGTGCTCGGCCGGGTCGCGCTCGACGGCGACACGCACCTCGATCGCGCGGACGACGGCCGCCTGCCCGTCGCCGGTCCCGAACGCGACCTCCGTCTGCGCGAGATGCGAGATGAGGTCAGCCAGATCGTGGATGGCCGTCGTGTCGCCGGCGAGCATCGTCTTCACGCGCTCGCCCGGCTTGGTCCCGGCCTCCTGCCGCAGGTTGCGGATGGCGCGCACGAGATCGAGCGCGATGTCCATGCGCTCCTCGAGCGCGATCGACCGCGTCCCCGGCGTCGGCCACCTCGCGATCACGAGCGACGGCGAGCGGTCGGTGTTCGGCAGGCGCTGCCAGAGCTGCAGGGCGATGGTGTCGCTGACGAACGGGACGATCGGATGCGCGAGGCGCAGGATCCGGTCGAGCACGTAGGCGAGCGTCCGCACCGTGCTCAGCGCGCGCTTCTGGTCGCGCAGTCCGGCCTTGGCGAGCTCGAGGTACACGTCGGCGAACTCGCCCCACACGAACTGCTGGAGCGCGGACACGTACTCGCCGAACAGGTAGTGATCGATCAGACGCGTGAGCTCGGCGGCCGTTGCCTCAGTGCGCGAGAGGATCCAGCGGTCGGCGTGACCGAGCGACGGATCGGTCGAGCCCGCTCCCGCCGCGGGCGCCGGCGTGCGGTCGGAGCGCCACTCGCGCAGCGCCTCGGCGTTCTCGTCGATGTGGTGCAGCACGAAGCGGCTGATGTTCCAGAGCTTGTTCGCGAACTCCTTCGCGTTCTGCAGCTTCGCCTCGGACAGCGTCTGGTCCGCACCCGCGGCAACGCCGTTCACGAGCGCGAAGCGCAGCGCGTCGGCGCCGTACTGCTCGATGAAGCCGATCGGGCTGATCACGTTACCCGTCGACTTGCTCATCTTCGCGCCGTCAACGAGCACGAGACCGTGGAGGTACACGGTGTGGAAGGGGATGTCCCCCATCTCCTCGATGCCCATCATGATCATGCGGGCAACCCAGAAGAAGATGATGTCGTAGCCCGTCTCCAGGACGCTGCCCGGGTAGTAACGCTTCAGATCCGGCGTTTGGTCTGGCCAGCCGAGCGTCGAGAACGGCCAGAGCGCGCTGGAGAACCACGTGTCGAGCACGTCGGGATCCTGCTTGATGTCGTCGCTCTTGCAGCGCGTGCAGCGCGTCGGGTCCGGGCCGTCCTCCTCGGGCACGACGATCTCGTCGCAGTCGCCGCAGTACCACACCGGGATGGAGTGGCCCCACCAGATCTGGCGCGACACCGGCCAGTCGCGGATGTTCTCCAGCCAGTTGAAGAAGATCTTCTCCTGGTAGCGCGGATGGATCGTGATGCGGCCCTCGCGCACCGCGGCGATCGCGGGCGCAGCGAGCGGCGGCATCTTCACCCACCACTGCTTCATCACCAGCGGCTCGTCCACGGTCTTGCATCGGTCGTGGATGCCGACGGCGTGCGTGAGCGGCTGTTCCTGCACGAGGAGGCCGCGGTCCTTCAGCATCTCGACCGCCATGCGGCGGCCGGTATCGCGGTCGGGTCCGGCCAGCGGCCCCGCAGCCGGTGTCATGTAGCCGCGCGTGTCGATGACCGTGATCACCGGCAGGCCGTGACGCTGGCCGATCTCGAAGTCCGTCGCGTCGTGCCCGGGCGTGATCTTCAGCGCGCCGGTGCCGAAGCTCGGATCGACGGCCTCGTCGGCGATCACCTTCACGCGGCGCTCGATGAGCGGCACGAGCACCTCACGGCCGATGAACGGCTTCCAGCGCGCGTCGTCGGGATGCACCGCCACGGCGACGTCGGCGACGATCGTCTCAGGGCGCGTGGTCGCGATGACGAGCGGCGGATCGCCCGGCTTCGGCTCGGCCCAGGGATAGCGCACGAAGTACAGGGAGTCGGTGCGTTCGATGTGCTCCGACTCGAGGTCCGAATACGTGGTCTGGCAGCGGAGGCACCAGTGCACGATGCGGTCGGCCCGATACAGGTGACCGCGCTTGTGGAGCCGGATGAAGTGCGTGCGCACCGCGCGCTGCTTCGACGGCTCCATGGTGAAGTTGCGCCGCGACCAGTCCAGCGAGCATCCGAGAAGACGCAGCTGCTTCTCGATGCGCGGCCGGTAATGGTCCATCCATTTCCACATCTCGGCCAGGAACTTCTCGCGCCCCAGGTCGTTGCGCCCGATCTCGTTCTTGCCGAGCTCGTCCTCTACCACCTTCTGCGCGATGATCCCGGCGTGGTCGGTGCCCGGCATGTAGAGCGTCGGCTCGCCACGCATGCGGTGCCAGCGCGCCATGAGGTCCTCGTACCCGCCGAAGCCGAGCGCGTGACCGAGGTGAAGGTCGCCGGTCACGTTCGGGAGCGGCAGCATCATCACGAACGGCGTGTTCGGGTTGTTCTCGTCCGGCGTGAAGAAGCCCGAGCGCTCCCACCAGTCGTAGAGGTCCTTCTCGACGGCGGACGGACGGTAGTTCTTCTCGCCGAACGTCACGACGGACTGCGGTGGATCCAGCTTTTCTTTTGTCATCGCCATCGGAGCCTCCTTTCGTTTCTCGCGGGCAAACAAAAAGCGCTGCTCGTCCGGGACGAACAGCGCCGTGGTACCACCCGACTTCACCGCCGCGCGCGTGCGCAACGATCTCATTCGGCCGATAACGGGTGCCTCCGATCCGGCTCGCGGGCGACTTCCCGTCCCCGTTCCCCGCGGCGCGCTTCCAGCCGATGACGCGCCTTCTCTATCGGGACCTGGGTCGGTGTTCTTCCCGGTCGCTGCCGGTATGAGGAGATGTTAGCGGAC
>JBDUCG010000136.1:0-5505 GCA_040003565.1 Chloroflexota bacterium
TCGCGGATCGGCTTGCCGCCGTTCATCGATTCGAGGACGGCGAACTCGCGCGCGCGCTCCTGCAGGATGCGCGCGATGCGGAACAAATACTTCGCGCGCTCGCTCGGCCGCAGCTTCGACCACGTGCCGTCGAACGCGCCGCGCGCCGCCCTCACCGCGCGGTCCACGTCAGCCTTGTTCGCCTGCGACACCTCGGCGAGCGGCTCCTCGCGAGCCGGATCGATCGTGGTGTAGCGCTCGCCGGAGTGCGGCTCGACGAACTTGCCGCCGATGAAGAGGCCGTACTTCTCCTGGATCTTGACGATGTCGCGCGCTTCCGGCGCGGGCGCGTATTCCCAGGCTGTCGCCATCGGCGCCTTGTCCGCGCGGCGCGCGACGCCGTCCCTCTTCTCAGTCAACGGTGAAGTAGTCCGGGTTCTGGTAGCGGCCGGTGCTCTCCTTGCGGATCTGCATGAGCACGTCGTTGAGGAGCGTGGACGCTCCGATGCGATAGCGATCGGGCGTCAGCCACGCGAGACCCAGCGTCTCGTGGACCTGTACCAGGAACTGCACTGCCTGCTTGGACTGGCGGATCCCGCCCGCGACCTTCATGCCGACCACGCGACCGGTCTCCTCGTGCACGTCGCGGATCACCTCGAGCATGCAGAGGGCGACGGGCAGCGTCGCGTTCGTCGCTGCCTTCCCGGTCGAGGTCTTGATGAAGTCCGCCCCGCCGGCGATCGCGAGCAACGAGGCGCGTCGCACGTTGTCGTACGTGCCGAGCTCGCCGGTCTCGATGATCACCTTGAGGTGCGCGCGGTCGCCGCAGATCTCCTTCACGCGCACGATCTCGTCGTACACCTGCGCGTAGCGGCCGGACAGGAACGCGCCGCGGTCGATCACCATGTCGACCTCCTGCGCGCCCGCCTCGACGACCCACTTCGTCTCATCGAGCTTCACCTGCAGCGGCGATTGCCCCGACGGGAAGGCGGTCGCCACGGAGGCGACCTTCACGCCGGTGCCGCGCGTGCGCTCGAGCGCGTACGGCACGAGGTTCGGATACACGCAGATCGCGGCGACCGACGGGATCCCCGGATCGCTTGGGTCGGGCCGGATCCCCTTCGAGCTGAGCGCCGCGACTTTCCCCGGCGTGTCGGCGCCCTCGAGGGTGGTCAGATCCATCATCCGGATCGCGAGGTCGAGCGCGAAGAGCTTCGACTCGCGCTTGATCGAGCGTTTGGACAGCACGTCCGCGCGCTCCTCGAGCGCCACGGCGTCGACCGAGCCGAGGCGCGGGAGACGCGGCTCGAGCGGGAGCTCGAATCCGCCCGGAAGCGCGGGTGCGGTCGCCATCACATCGAGTCTAATCAGCGATGTAACGCAGCCGTAACGGCGCAACTCATACGCGGTACGTATGCGCTGCGGCGGTTTTCCTCAGACGACGCGGGTCACGGCAGACGCGAGTGTTCACCACATGAAGCAGGGAGTGGTGCTTATCGCACTTGTGCTGGCCGGTTGTGCGAACGCGACGGCGCCAGACGCGCGCGGCCCAGACGTGATCGACCCCCGCGCGGCGGCCACGGCGGCTGCGAGCGCGGCCGTCACTCCGAGAGACAGCGCCGCCCCGCGCCCGGTCCAGAACGCGCTGGCCCCGGCCGTGATCGTCACGACCGGCGCCGCGGACCTCGTCGACTCGCGTCTCGCTGACTTTGGTGGACGTGCCGCGATCGTCGCGGCCGACGGCCGGACCGGCGAGGTCCTCCTCGCGATCGATCCGGACGCGCCGGTCTTCGCCGCGTCCTTGTACAAGCTCGGTGTCCTGCTCGAGGCCGAGCGCCGCATCGACGAGGGCACGCTCCGCCCGGACGACCTCGTCACGATCACCGAGGCCGACCAGGGCGAGGATGGCAGCTTCACCGCGGCCGGCAGCGTGCTGACCATCGATGAAGCACTCGAGCGCGCCATCGCGATCTCGGATAACGCCGCCGCGCTGGCGTTGATCCGGCGCCTCGGCGTCCCCGCGATCCACGCGACGCTCGCGCGCGAGGGCATCGGGCTCCGCTTCACCTCGGATGGAGCGGTGACCAGCGCCCGCGCGATCGCGACGTTCTTCGGCGAGCTCGTGCGCGGATCGCTCGTCTCACGCGCCGCGAGCGCCCGGATGCTGGCCCGGCTCTCGCGTCAGCGCGTCGCGGACCGGTTTCCCGCGGCGCTTCCGGCGGGCGCTGTCATCGCGCACAAGACCGGCAACCTCGGCTTCGCGACACATGACGCGGGGATCGTCCGTGGCCCTGCCGGCGCGCCCATCGTCCTCGTCGTCCTGACGTGGGACTCGGGCGAGCAGGAAGCGATCGATCTGATCCGGGAGGTTGCGGCGGTCATCTATGGCAGTCTCTCGCCGACGACGACGCATTGACGGACCTCGCCTAGCGACTCACCGCGAGCTGTGAGATGAGCGCGGCACGCTCCGATCCGACGCTTGGAGCGTTCAGTGCCGCACCGATGAACGTGGCGTAGCTGGATAGGACCTGGACGTGAGGCTCGCCGTACGTTCTCTTCCGCGTGGTCGCGACCACCAGGACCCCGGCCACCGCTTCGGCGATGCCCGGGATCGGCACGATGATCGCGCCCTTCGCATCGGGCATCGCCCGTGCGACCGCGCCGTTCGTCACGTCCCACGTGATCGAGGCATGACGCTGCGTTTGAGCGCGGACGAGCTCGCCGGCCGTCTCGCGCTGACCAACAACGGAGCGCGCAGTGCCGGTGGCCGCGACGAGCTCGAGGCCGCCGGTGGGGACCGTGGCATAGAGCAGCGCAGCGTCGCCGGGGACGACCTCGAGCGCGCCCTCCGCGAGAAGCCGCAGCACGTCGGGGGTCGGTCCGGCTGCGAGCACGAGCGCGACCTCCGCGAGCGCGCCGAGGCGGCGACCGCGCGGATCGAACCGGCCGCGCACCAGGCGCATCGCGCCGAAGCCCGCGCCGATGCAGATGAGCGCGATGGCGCCGAGACCGTTGCCGCCTACGCGGATCACCGGCTCGCCGATCGGATGATCCGTGCCCGCCCACAGCGCGAAGTTCGTGACGACAGCGAGGAGGGCGGCGACCACTCCGATCTCGGGTCCGAACAGCGCGCCGGCGATGCCGACCGGGATGATCGACAGGACCGCAGCCGCTGCTCCGATTATCGGTTCGAAGATCAGGAACGCAGCGGCATACGCGACGAGCAGGATGCCCAAGGTCGTAACCGCTTGCCGGCGGCGCGCGAGAACACCGAACGCGGCGCGTGACGCGCCGCGAGCGGTGACGACGACGCGACCGTCCATCGGAGCGGCCTCGGATGGCCGCTGCGGCCTCGCGACGCGACGGATCTCCGCGATGAGCGACGCGAGCGGCGTGTCCTTGGGTACGAAAGCCGTGACACCGGTCGCGAGCGCGAGGTCACGAATGCCCTCATCCAGCGTGAACATGACGATCGCGACGTCGGAGCCTTCGGCGCGCAGCTGGGCGGCGACATCGAGCCCGCGCTGACCAGGCATCCGGTGGTCGAGGACGAGCACTTCCGGATCGAGATCGCGGACGAGGCGCAGAGCCTGTTCGCCATCGCCCGCGACGCCGACCGTGATCAAGTCGTCCGTCGTCGCGATCGCGCTGCGAAGCCCTTCGCGCACCATCGGATTGTCGTCGGCGATGACGAGGCGGATCTGCGTCCGCGTGTGCGCCTCGCGTGATGGGATATCGCGTGCCCGCCGCTGACGCGCCACCGCGCGATCGATATCCGCGCGTTCGGCGAATCCGAGCTCCACCAGGATCGCGCCGATCTGCGCACGATCGGCCGGACGAAGCCGCTGCTCGGCGAGGGCGCGCTCGAGCTGCGCCGGTTGGATCACCCCGGCATCGACGAGGAACAACCCGAGGCCGGGCTCGGGCGTCGGCTGATCGAGCACCAGCCGAAGCATGCGTACGAGGTCGAGCGGGCCGAACGGTTTCACGATGTACGCGGTCGCTCCGACGGCGCTCGCGAACGCGCGGCTCTCCGGATCGTCGCGCGCGGTCAGCATCACGACGCGAACGTCGGGCGTGCCGCTCGAGCTCCGAAGCTCGCGGCAGACGACGAAACCATCGCGAGGGCTGCCCTCGAAGAGCACGTCGAGCAGGACGATCTCGGGCCGTTCTCGGTGCGCGATGGTGAGCGTCTCGTCGGGAGTGGTCGCCTCGAGGACGCGCCAGCCCTGCGCCACGAGCGAGACGCGCACGAGCGCGCGCACCGCACGGTCGTCATCCGCGACGAGCACCGTGGGCATCCGCTCCCCCCGCAGCAAATTGAGATTCACGGAGCGAACTGTTGGGTCCAGTCGGTCATCGGTCAAGCATGACTTTAGTGCGCCCTAAATGAAATCGATCCAGGCCGATCTTCAGCCGACACGGCGCAGCCGTGGGTCGAGGACGTCGCGCAGCCCGTCGCCGAGGACGTTGAAGGCGCCGACGGCAAACAGGATCGCCAGACCCGGGAAGAGCGACAGCCACGGCTGGGTGCTGATGAAGTTCCGGCCTTCGCTGATCATCACGCCCCACTCCGGCGTCGGTGGCTGCGCGCCGAAGCCGATGAAGCTGAGACCGGCGGCGGCGATGATCGCCGCGCCCATGTCGAAGCTCGCCTGGATGAGCAGCGGCGCGATCGCGTTGGGCAGCAGGTGCCGCGCGAGGATCCGAACGGGCGAGACGCCGACGCTGCGTGCGGCCTCGACGTACTCGCGGCGACGCAGCGACAGGAGTTGCCCGCGCGCGAGACGCGCGTAGACCGCCCAGGTGACGGCCGCGATGGCGATGATCGCGTTGGTGAGACTCGGCCCGAGTGCGCCGGCGATCGCCATCGCGAGGATCAGCGGCGGGAACGCGAGGAACACCTCGGTGAGGCGCATGAGCGCCTCATCTGCCAGACCGCCGGCGTATCCGGCGATGAGCCCGATGAACGTCCCGAACGCGCCCGCGAGCGCGACGACGACGACACCGATGACGAGGGAGATACGCGCGCCGTAAAGAAGCCGGCTCGCGATGTCGCGGCCCAAGGAATCGGTGCCCAGCCAGTGCTCGGCGGATGGCGGCTCGAGTCGGGAGCTGAGCGTCTGCGACAGCGGGTCGTACGGCGCGATGAACGGAGCGAGCAGCGCGCACAGCGCGAACCCGCTGATGATCGCGATCGCGATCACGTTGAGCGGCTCGCGCAGGATCGGTGCGCGCTTACCCATGCTGGATCCGTGGGTCGAGCCAGTAGTACGCGACATCCACCACGAGATTCGCGAGCGGATAGACGATGGCGGCCAGCAGCGTGACGCCAAGGACCGCCGGGAAGTCCAGGCTCACCGCGGACGCGGTCGCGTACCGCCCGAGTCCGGGCCAGCTGAAGATCGTTTCGGTGAGCACCGCGCCGGACAGCAGGCTGCCGAAGGTGAGGCCGATGATCGTGACCGTCGGGATGAGCGCGTTGCGCAGCGCGTGGCGGAGGACGATGACCCGCTCGCGCAGACC
>JBDUCG010000007.1:0-18517 GCA_040003565.1 Chloroflexota bacterium
GCACGAACGAGGCCTGCTGCGCCCACTCACCACACTGCGCGAGCTCGTCTTTCGTCACCCACTCGCTCCTCACCGCAAAGCGCAGCTCGTCGCGCAGCGTCGTCTGCAGCATCTCGGGGCCGTCGGTGTTGAAGTTGAAACGCACCTTGTGTTTCTTGAAGGCCGCGATGTAGCGGCCAAGCTCCTCGGAGTCCTTCACGACCTGAGTGTGCAGGTTGGAGCTCGGACAGATCTCCAGGAGCACGCCGCGTTCGGCCAGGCGCTTGCAGAGCGCGGCGTTCTCGGCGGCATGGATCCCGTGGCCGATACGCTCGGGCTCGAGGTGCTGCAGCACTTCGTCGACCGAATGCCAGTCCTCGTCCTCACCGGCATGGACCGTGAGGCCGAGGCCAGCGCGGCGCGCCTTCTTGAAGAGCGCGGCGTAGTCGCGGTACTGGAATTCCGCGTGCGTCGGTCCCGCGATGTCGATGCCGACGACGCCGCGGTGCCGGTACGCGATGGCCTTCTCGACGATGATCTCGTTGAGCGCGTACGTGAAGGTCCGGTCGAGGCAGAAGATGAGCCCGGCGCGCACCGGGTACTCCAGGCGCGCGCGATCGAGACCGCGAATCGACGCCATGATGATGTGATCGAGGTCCTGCTCGCCGCCACGGTTCCGCTTCATCGGGTTGTACCGGAGCTCGAGCGTGGTGATGTTCGCCTTGCGGTACGCACCGCCCACCACCGCGTAGACAGACTCCTCGACCGCGAGCGGACTCGACTGGATCAGCTCGGTCCAGCGGTAGAGCGCCAGGAAGTCCTCGAAGGACTTGCGTTCCTTCTTCCCGATGGTGATGAGATCGACGAACTCCCAGTAGTCCTTCGTCGGAAGACGGATGCCCTGCTTCGCCGCGATGCCCCACATCGCGGCGGGATCGACGGAGCCGCCAAGATGGACGTGAAGCTCCGTGAGCTCATCGCCGAGGGGATGCGGCGTGCTTAGCTTCCCTGCTCGCGCGTCGGCGGCCGGCGCACCCTCCGTCGGCGACGAGGTGCCGCCGGCTTGCCCTCGGGGTGCTCGCGCCAGATGACATGGCCGTCGTCGTCGGGCGATGCGATGCGCACCAGACGGTCCCACACCTCGGCCCGGCGGAGCTCTTCCTCGGCGGTCTGGCGTGAGATCTCCCGCTCGAGCATCACGTCGCAGTCGTAGGGGGATCCGATGACGCGCCAGCCGTTCTCGGTCAGGTGATCGAGGACCCAGGCGATCTCGGTAAGTCGCTGCGGCTGATCCGCGACGTACTCGCGCAGCCACGCGGAGTACGAGCGCTTGCCACGATCCTCGCGATCCAGCTCGTCACGAACGGTCCCAAAGACGTGAATGAGGATGTACGTCGGACCGGCCACGCGCGAAGTCTAGGGCTAGCCCCGCTCCTCGACGAAGCGGTAGCCACCATCGGAATCCTTCGCGATGACGACGAGAGCACCGCTCTTGAAGCCTGCCTGTCCCTTGAGCGCGGGGCAGATCAGGTGGTAGTGCTCGTGCTCCGGAGGAACGCAGACGCAGTTCTCCGACTTGATCTCCGCATCGAATCGCCGCGCGCCGATGCGCAGGGCGACGCGCTCGCCGGGATTGGGGAAGAGCTTCCAAGCGTCCTTGGTGATCAGGATCCTGGCCTTGCGCACATCTTCGGAGCTGAGGCGGTGACGGTAGGTCGATCGGGAAACACTCATCGGTACGTCTATTTTCGCACGAAAACGGCCTGCGCGGGGACCGGTCGTACGACCCCCTGTTCGGCCCGTTTTCGGCCTTTTGCTAGGCGAATGCCGCCGGATCGTCCAGAAAGCGCATGACATGCACCACCGGCACCTTCGAGCCGGCCGCCCGCAGGCCCGCGGCGATCTGCAGGATGCACCCGGGATTCGCGCTCACGACGACATCCGGACGCGCCGCCACGATCGCCGCGACCTTCTGACGCTGCAGCTCCTGCGAGAGATCCGGCTGCGTCAGGTTGTAGATGCCCGCGCTGCCGCAGCACCGCTCGGCGTCGGCGATCTCGACGAGCGTGACGCCTTCGATGGCGCGCAGGAGCGCGCGCGGCTGCGAGCGGATGCGCTGCCCGTGCGCGAGATGGCAGGCGTCCTGGTACACGACGCGGAGTGGACGCGCGACGTGGTCCGCCCGAGGTCGGGCTACCTCGGTCGCGTCGCGCACGCGCGCCGCGAACACGCGGCCGCGCTGCACCCACGCCGGATCCTCGTGGAGCACTTCGGCGTAGGCCTTTAGGTGCGCGCCGCAGCCCGCGGCGTTCACGACGATCGGGAGATCGCTGGCGCCGAAGGCGTCGATGTTGAGCCGAGCGAGCTCGCGCGCCTGCTCGCCGTCGCCGGCATGCGCGTGCAGCGCGCCGCAGCAGAGCTGCCGGGTCGGCGCGGTGACGCGGCGACCGTCACGCTCGAGGACCCGCACGGTGGCGCGCTCGGTTTCGCCGAACGCCTCGCGCATCACGCAGCCGGCGAACAGACATACATCCGCGTCGGCGCGCTCCGTGAGCTCGAATGGGGCGCCCTCGGCACGCGGCGCGAGGGCGCTGAGCCACGCCAGACGGCGCGGACCGATGCGGCGCGTCAGCGCGGTGAGCCCGGTGCGCACGACGAGGTCCGTGAGCTTCGTGACGATCGCGAGCCGCCGACGCCGAGCGATCGTGTCGAGGCCGATGCGCCGGACGGCACGCGTCATGCGGCTTTCCGTCCTCCGCTCCGCCAGCACCTCGCGCGCTCCCTCCATGATCCGGCCGAACGGCACGCCCGACGGACACGCGGTCTCGCAGGCGCGGCAGACCAGGCACGCATCCAGATGTCCGGTGAGCGTTGCGCTCGGCGCCGCCGGCGATGACACCAGATCGCGGATGAGCTGTATGCGCCCGCGCGGAGAGTCCGCCTCCTCGCCGAGGATGCGGTAGGTGGGGCAGTCATTGAGGCACAGCCCGCATGAGATGCACGTGGCGAGATCCTCGGAGCGGACGTGCGTAGAGAGCGAAGTGATAGTCCCTAGGATAAGGTCGCGATGACGACGACCACGCCGACGCTCGCGGATCGTCTGCGCGAGATCATCCCCCCCGACCGCGTGATCGACGACCCCGCGACGCTTCTCCCCTACGCATACGACGCCTCGTTCTGGTCGCTGCGGCAGCAGCGTCTGCCGGACGTTGTGGTCGTGCCGCGTACGACCGCGGAGGTGGCCAGCGTGGTACGGCTCGCCGACGCGACGGGGACACCGGTGGTGCCGCGAGGCGCGGGCACCGGCCAGACCGGCGGCGCGGTCGCCGCGCGCGGCGGGATCGTCATCTCGTTCGCCCGCATGCGCGAGATCATCGAGATCGACCGCCCCAACCTGCAGGTCGTCGTCGAGCCGGGGATCGTCTTCGCCGATCTCCAGGACGCGCTCCGGCCGAAGGGCCTCTTCTTCCCGCCCGATCCGGGGAGCGGTCGCGCGTGCACGCTCGGAGGCATGGCCGCGAACAACGCGAGCGGGCCGCACGCGGTCCGCTGGGGAACGACGTCCGCATATGTCCTGGGCGCGGAGGTCGTGCTCGCGGACGGCTCCGTGATCACCACCGGTGGCGTGCGCTCGAAGGCCCTGAAGTCGTCGAGCGGGATCGACCTCACGAAGCTCTTCGTCGGCTCGGAGGGGACGCTCGGCATCATCACGCGTCTTCGGCTGCGGGTTCAGCCGCGGCCACCGGCGCGCGGCGTCGTGCTCGCCGGCTACGCGGCGCTCGAGGACACCGTCGCATCGCTTGACGATCTGTTCGAAGCCGGCGTGCTGCCTTCGACGGCCGAGCTGCTCGACCGCAGCGCGGTGGATGCGCTGCAGCGCTGGAAGCCCGATCTTGGTCTACCCGACGGTGAAGCGGTGCTCTTCATCGAGGTCGAGGGCACGCCCGATCACGTGGCGTCGTCGGTGCGCTACGTCGACTCCATCGTGCGGCGCCGCGCGACCGTGACGAAATTCGCCGAGGCCGAGGCCGAGATCGCCAAGCTGTGGGCGGCGCGTAGCGGTCTCGCGGCTGCGGCGGCGCTCGCCCATCCCGACAAACACCGTATCTTCGCCGGCGAGGATCTCGCTGTGCCGCTGTCCGAGATCCCGCGCACGATCCGTCGCGCTCGCGAGATCAGCGCCGAGCTGCACATCGCCGTCATCTTCTACGGGCACTTCGGCGATGGGAACGTCCACTCGGCCATCCTCATCGACCCGTCGGACACGGACGAGGTGCGCCGCGCGGACGAGCTCGCCGACCGGCTGCACCGCCTCGCGATCGAGGTGGGCGGCACCGTCACGGGCGAGCACGGGACGGGCGCGGTGCGTCAGCCCTACATGCGCGCAGAGCATGGCGACGCGCTCGACGTCATGCGGCGCATCAAGACCGCCCTCGACCCGAAGGGCATCCTGAACCCGGGGAAGATCTATGGCCAGGGCACCGACAGCGGCCCTGGATGACGAAGGACTAGAGCAGCGCGCGGACCGCGAGCGCGCGCTCGCCCCTGGCATCGACGTGAAAGGCGCGTCCCTCGGGCCGGGCGCTGACGACCTCGACGAGACGCTCGTCGTCGTAGCGCGCGGCGACCCCATCTTCCAGGGCGATGCCCGGCGCCATCCCGGCCGCGATCTCGCGCGCGTAAACGGGGCGGCGCGCCTCCTGTGAGTCGTAGTGCGGGCAGGCGCTGCCGGAGAGGAGGCCGAGGCCGTCGTGAAGCGCGCCGAGGTCGGGCGTGAATGAGTCCGTGATCCCGCCTTCGAACCAGCAGAGGCAGCCCGCGGACCACCCGCTCAGCACGGTGCCGTCCGCGTAGGCCGACCGCAGCGCTTTCTCGACGCCGTGCAGCCGCCAGATCGCGAGCATGTTCGCGGTGTTGCCGCCCCCGACGATGACCACGTCCTGCGAACGCACGTAGGCGTCGATGTCGTCGACGGTGCGATCGAACAGGGCGAGATGGCTCGGCTCGCAGTCGACGCCCGCAAGCGCCTGATAAAAGGTGAGCATGTACCCCGCGCCGTCGCCTGACGCCGTGCCGAGGAAGAGCACCCTCGGCCGCGAGCGGCGAGCCAGCCCGAACAGATACGTCGTGAGCGCCGGGTATGCGAGCTGCTGGCCGCCGCAGGCCACGATGCGCCGCACCATCCGAGGATCCTCCTAAGCGGGTCGCGTCGCGCCGCGCGAAACGATGAACGCGACCGCGGCGATGATGATCGCCGCTCCGATCAGCATCGACGGCGTGACGGCCTCCCCCAGCACGAGCGCCCCGAGCAACACGGCGACGACCGGGTTCACGTAGGCATACGTGGACACGACCGACACCGAGGTGTTCTGCAGCAGCCAGGTGTACGCGGAGAACGCGACGAGCGAGCCGAACACGACGAGGTAGACGATCGCCGCGAGTGAGGCGGTCGAGAAGGACGACGGGTCTGCGCGCGACGGCTCTCCGATCGCCATCGCAACGACGACGAGAAGTGCGCCGCCGGCGAGCATCTGCAGCGCGGTCGACGCGAGCGGATCGCGGGGCGTGGGCAGACGCGGCGACGCGAACGTGCCGAGCGCCCACGAGAACGTCGCACCGACCACGGTGAGGAGCCCGACCGGATCGACCTCACCGCTGGCACCGCGTGGGACGACCAGAAAGGCGACGCCGGCGAAGCCAACGAGGACGCCGCCCACGAGCGATGCACCGACGCGGTCGCGGGCGACGAGGCGGAAGACGACGATCCATAGGGGCACCGATGCGACGACGAGCGCGGTGAGGCCAGACGGCACCGTGCGCTCGGCGAGCACGACGAGACCGTTGCCACCCGCGAGCAGCAGGCAACCGACGAGCGCCGCGCCACCCAGCTGCGCGAGCCCGACGCGGAACACCGCGCGGCCGTGACGCAGGGCGAGCCACGCGCCAAGCAGCACGCCGGCGACGAGAAACCGCAGACCGGCCGACAGCAGTGGCGGAAGGGTCTGTACCGCAATGGCGATGGCGAGATACGTCGATCCCCAGACGAGGTAGACGACCCCAAGCGCGGACCAGACGAGGAAGCGCGACGAGTTAGCGGATGTAGCCGTAATCGGCGAAGAGCAGGCGCAGGAAGAGCGCGGTGCATAGGACCACGAATCCGATGCGCTGCGAAAGGATCGCGCGCGGATTCTCCTTACCCACGAGCGCGACCTGGCCCCAGAAGAACACGACCAGGCTGATCTCGGTCCACATGAAGATCGCGTGGTAGTAACCCATCGGTGTCCACTCGAACGGTCGGGTCATGGTCCAGTTCAGGAGCGCGTTCACCGCCTGATAGAGATGGACCGCGACGGTGATGACGCCGGCCCCCAGGACCGCCCCGGCGATCTCCGCCGCGCGCGGCTGGCGGCGCCACGCGACCAGCTGGCTGACGATGAAGACGTTCGCGAGCGGTATGAGCAGGCCGTCGCCGATCACCGCGGAGGTGTAGGTGAGGGTCGCCCGGTACTCGCTGACGATCGGGTCGGCGCGCCAGTTCAGGTAGACGTTACCCGCAGCCTGCACCATGAACCCGAAGAAGAGGGTCGCGAAGAAGACGCCGGCAAGCAGCAGCCATGGGCGTTGTTCGACGGCCGAGACCGTGCGCAGCATCTCCCCTCCCTCAAAGCGGGCGCCCGCAGGCCGAAACGCTAACAGATGTCAGTGTTTCGGAGCCCCAAAAACGCCCGCCTGATACGACCGGCGGTCGACCTTCGGCAGCCTTCTGGCGACGCGGGAGCCAACCAGGGGCGTGTGGGAGGCCACCGCAAGCCACTCCACGACCGGCCAAAGGTCCTCCTCGGCGGTCATCCAATCGATACCGTCGAAGCGGGCCAGCGAGAGCGGACGGGAGTACGCGCGCAGGCTGCGATCGCCGTCCCAGTTGAAGTAGTCCTCGAAGTAGCTCATGACCAGCTCGCGGACCGTGCGGTAGACGGGCGCGCGGAAGCGCAGGCCGGAGAACTTGGACGTCGCGACCGAGCCCCAGAGACCGCGGTCGCGATAGACGGCGAGCACGTGATCGTCGTCGTTGTCGGCCTCGAGGTCGACGAGGAGCGGCGGGCGGCCGTTCATGCGGAAGGCGGCGGCCGCAAGGAACGCGCCTTCGGCACAGTGCGCGGTGCGATCGCGGATCACGCGGCGCGGAGAACGCACCGTATCCCCGTTGGGCTCGACGTTGTATGTGAGGTCGTCCAGATAGCGCTGCACCTTCTCGGGCGTCGACAGGCGACGAAGGAGCTGCGTCTCCGAACGGGTCAACCCGTACACGCGCGCCAGTCTCTAGCATTCGGCCGATGCACGCGGCGCATGACGTCGTCATCCGCGGCGGCACGGTGCACGACGGCTCGGGTGGCGCGCCGTTCGCCGCTGACGTCGCGATCGACGGCGACCGCATCGCAAACGTCGGAGCGACGAGCGAGCACGGGCGCGAGGAGATCGACGCCCGCGGCCTCGCGGTCGCGCCGGGCTTCATCAACATGCTCAGCTGGGCGACGACGTCGCTCATCGCGGACGGCCGCTCGCAGAGCGACATCCGACAGGGCGTGACGCTGGAGGTGTTCGGCGAGGGCTGGTCGCTCGGTCCGGTCAACGAGGCGATGCGCCGCGAGCAGACCGAGCAGCAGGGCGACATCAAGTACGACATCTCCTGGACGACGCTCGCCGAGGCCCTCGACACGATCGCGGCACGCGGCATTTCGCCGAACATCGCGTCATTCGTCGGCGCGACCGCGATCCGCATCCACGAGCTCGGCCACGAGGATCGACGGCCCACAGCGAACGAGCTGGGGCGCATGCGCGCGCTCGTCGACGCGGCGATGCGCGACGGCGCGCTCGGTCTCGGCTCTGCGCTCATCTATTCGCCGGCGACGTACGCGGACACCGACGAGCTCGTGGCGCTCGCGGAGATCGCGGGTCGGCACGGCGGCATGTACATCTCCCACATGCGCAGCGAGGGCAACCGCCTCGTCGAGGCCGTCGACGAGGTGATCGAGATCGCCCGGCGCGCGAAGCTGCCGGCCGAGGTCTACCACCTGAAGCAGGCGGGCCGTTCGAACTGGGCGAAGCTTGATGCGGTGATCGACCGGGTGGAGCGTGCGCGCGCGGAAGGTCTGGCGGTCACGGCGGACATGTATCCGTACGAGGCGGGCGCGACGGGGCTCAGCTCGTGCTTCCCGCCGTGGGCGCACGAGGGCGGTCTGCGCGCCACGCTCGAGCGTCTGCGCGACGCATCGCAGCGCGCGCGCATCCGCGACGAGATGGCGCGGCCCGGCACGGATTGGGAGAACCTCTACGAGGCGGCGGGCACGCCTGACGGGATCGTCCTGGTCGCGTTCAAGAGCGACCGTTTGAAGCCGCTCACCGGACGAACGCTCGCTCAGGTCGCAGCGGAGCGCCGCGCCGACGCGCGCGACGTCGCGATGGATCTCGTGCTCGAGGACGAGAGCCGCGTCGGCATGGTCATCTTCATGGCATCCGCCGACAACCTGCGCCGCGAGATCGGGCTGCCGTGGATGAGCTTCGGCTCGGACGCCGGCTCCATCGCGCCGGAGGGCGTGTTCCTCCGGTCGCAGCCTCACCCGCGCACGTACGGAACGTTCGCGCGCGTCCTCGGGCGGTTCGTGCGCGAGGAGCACGCCGCGCCGCTCGAAGACGTGGTCCGGCGGATGACGGGCTTCCCGGCCGCGAACCTGAGGCTCGACCGGCGCGGCCTCCTCCGGCCCGGCTACTTCGCCGACGTCGTCGTGTTCGACCCCGGTCGCGTCTCCGACCACGCGACGTATACGGAGCCGCACCAGTACGCCACGGGTGTCGTTCACGTGCTGGTCAACGGAACACCGGTCCTGCGGGACGGAGAGCACACCGACGCCCGTCCCGGTCGCGTCGTCTTCGGCCCCGGCCGCCGCGCCGGGTAGTCTCTCGCACGATGCCCGTCGATCCCGAGATCGCCACGCTGCTGGCCGACGCCGAAAAGCTCGACCCGCGTCCGCTCGAGGCGCTCAGCGTCGTCGAGGCCCGCGCGCGTGGCGGGTCCGTGAACATCGCGCCCGCATTGCCGCCCGAGCCCGTCGCGGACATTCGCGACCTCGTGATCGACACGCTGCCGCCGATCTCGGCTCGCCTCTACCGACCGCGACTGGGACCGCTTCCCCTACTCGTGTACTTCCACGGTGGCGGCTGGGTCGTGGGCAGCGTCGCCATCGCCGATCCGTTCTGCCGCGCGCTCGCGAACGCCGGAGGCTGCGCCGTCGTGTCGGTCGAATACCGCCTCGCGCCCGAAGACCGCTATCCCGCGGCCGCGGACGACGCGTACGCGGCGACTCGGTGGTCCGCGGAGCACGCGTCGGATCTTGGCATCGACGCCTCGCGCATTGCCGTCGGCGGCTCGAGCGCCGGCGGCAACCTGGCCGCCGTCGTTGCGCTGATGGCGCGCGAGCGCGGCGGACCGCCGCTCGCGTTCCAGTTGCTTCACGTACCCGTCACCGATCACGACTTCGAGACGCCCTCGTATCGCGCGAACGCGACAGGCTTTGGCCTGACGCGCAGCGGCATGCGCTGGTTCTGGGACCACTACGCGCCCGACCCGAATCTCCGGGACGAGCCGTACGCGTCACCCCTCCGCGCAACGGACCTCTCGGGCCTTCCGCCAGCTCACGTCGTGACCGCCGAGTTCGACCCGTTGCTCGATGAGGGCAAGGCGTACGCAACGCGCCTGCGCGAGGCCGGGGTGGCCACGACCTACCTGGAGTACCCGGGCATGGTGCACGGGTTCACCGGCTTGGCGGTGAAGATCCCAATGGGACGCACCGCGATCGACGATATGGGCGCCGCGCTGCGGCGGGCGCTGGCCTAAGCGCTCTTCATCGCGGTCGTCGTCGTCGTTGCCGTTAGCGGAACCGCGGTCGAGCCGCGCACCATGAGCTGGGTCTCCAGCGCGAGCTGCCGCTGCGCGATGTGCCTTCCCTCGATCTGATCGATGAGCAGCGCCGCGGCGAGCACGCCCATCTCCTCCTGCGGTATGTGCACGGTCGTGAGCGGCGGGTCGAACAGCTCCGACTGCGGGATGTCGTTGAAGCCGACGACGGAGAGATCGCGCGGTATCGCGAGCCCGATCTCCCGCGCGAGGCGGATCGCGCCCAGCGCGATGAGATCGTTCGCGCCGAAGATCGCGGTCGGTGGCTCCACGTCCAGCAGCAGGCGTCGCGCGGCACGGTAGCCCGACGCCTCGGAGAACGAATCCGCGACCGAGACGAGCGCGTCCTCGTGCGCGAGGTGGTGACGTCGGAGCGTCGCGCGGGCCGCGAGCAGCCGCGCCTGCCCGACGGTGGTCGTCTGTGGCGCGGCGATCAGTCCGATCCGTCGATGGCCGAGCTCGATCAGGTGCTCGAGCGCTGCCGACACGCCCTGGCGGTTGTCGGGCACCACCGTGAGGTCGTCGCTCGGACGTGACGCGCTGTTCAGGAGCACGAAGGGCGACTTCTCCCGGCGCAGCTCCGCGAGGGTCGAGTCGGCGGTCGAGCTCGAGGCGATGAGGATCCCGTCGACGCGCCATTCGCGCAGGACGCGCAGATAGCTCGCCTCGCGCTCGAAGGAGTCATCGGTGTTGCAGAGGATCAGGTGATAGCCGCGCGCGTGCGCCGCGCCCTCAGCGCCCTTGATGATCGACGGGAATACCGGATTCGTGATGTCCGGCACGAGCATCCCGAGCGTGTACGTCCGCCGGAGCCGTAGTCCTCTCGCGAGCGCGGACGGCCGGTAGCCAAGACGCGTGGCGGCTGCGATGACGCGCTCGCGCGTCTCCGGCAGCAGGCTGAGCTCCGCGCGGCCGTTGAGAACGCGCGAGACCGTCGAGGCGTGGACATTCGCGGCCTTCGCGACATCGGTGATCGTGACCCGTCTCGACGCCAAGCCGCCACCCCCACGGAAATCGATTGTCTCTTCTTCTGACTATAGCCCGAACACGCGCAGCGGTTGTCGCGTCTAGGGGTGGATCTCTTTCCGCAAGCGATCGGCGGCGAGCACGTCCACATGGCGGCGCGCGACGCGGATCAACCCGCGGTGCTCAAAATCAGCGAGGACCTTGTTCACGGTAACCCGCGTGGACCCGACAGCGGCGGCGAGCTCGTCCTGTGTGAGCGTGAGCGCATGCGGGTCGGGCTGTCCCTCGCCCGAATCCAGCAGGTACTTCGCGATGCGACTCGGCACATCGAGGAGCATCACGTCCTCGAGCGCTTGGGTCAGCTTCTCGACGCGCGCTTCGAACATCTCGAACGCGCGGTACAGGATCCGCGGGTTGCGTTCGAGCATGCGAGCACAGGTCTCGCCGAGGATCTGGATCGTGACCGCATCGGTGGTGGCGACCGCGGTCGTCGGGCGGCTTCGACCGAAGATCGCCTGCTGCCCGAGGACACCACCGCGCTCGAGGACCCAGAGCAGCACCTCGCGACCCTCGATGTCCTCACGGACGAGCTTGATCGAGCCCTCGACGACGATGTGAAGGTCGCGCGCCGGATCGCCGCGGTGATAGATGACCTCATCACGCTCGAATCGCCGCAGCTTTGCCTGCGCGAGCAGCTCCGACAGCTGCGCGTCGGTGAGCTCGTTCACCGGAAGGCAATCGGCAAGGCTCCGGGCGACAGTTACCAGGTCCATGGCGACGCACAGTAGCGCGGCGGGCAAGCGACCTAGCCTAGCTCGTCACCACCGGTCGGCGACCGTAGATCATGGCGTCGGCGATGTGTTCGTTCGCGCCGTGATCCCAGGGAACGGCGACGAGCGCCGGGCCGTCGAGGTCGAGCGCCTGCCGGAGCGTGGGCAGGAGATCCTTCGCGCTTTCGACGGCGTAACCGGCGATGCCAAACGCCTGCGCGAGCTGGACAAAGTCGGGATTGCCGAACTCGGTCCCGAAAACCCGGCCGAACTGACGCTTCTCGTTCACCTCGATGACGCCGAGACGGTCATCGACCAGTACGACGACGACGATCGCCGTCCCAAGGCGCTTCGCGGTCTCGAGCTCCTGCACGTTCATGAGGAACCCTCCGTCGCCGCAGAACGCCACGACCTTGCGCTCGGGGTGCACGAGCTTCGCGGCGATCGCTCCCGGCACAGCGATCCCCATCGACGCGAGACCGTTGGAGATGACCACGGTGTTGGGCCGCTCCGTCGGAAAGAGGCGCGCAAGCCACACTTTGTGTGCGCCAACGTCGCTCACGACGATGTCGTCGGGCCCGAGCGCTTCGCGCAGGTCGGCGACGACCGCGTTCGGCGGCAGCGGCACCGGGATGTCCTTGATCAGCTTTGACTGCGCTGAGGCCCTGACCCACGCGCGATCCTCGCGCGGCGTGACGGTTTCCGCGAGCGCGGCGAGGGAATCGTCAAGCTCGCCGATGACCTCGATGGACGGGTGGTAGTGACCGTCGAGCTCGGCGGCGGTGCTGTCGACGTGCACGACGGTCTTGTCACGCTTCGGGTTCCAAAGGACGGGCGCCCACTCCACCAGGTCGTAGCCGATGGCGATCACGACGTCCGCGTCGGCGAGCAGCTTCACGTTCGCGAGATCGGCACCCGGCCGCTGCAAGCCGACCGGCGGCAGCGAGTGCTGGCCCAGCGGGTCGAGGACGCCTTTTGCCATGTACGTGTGCGTCGCCCAGATGCGGCTGCGCTGGACGAAGCGACGAAGCGCGTCGACGGTGGGGTTGCCGACGGCGTTGCGGCGCGTCACGCCGTTGCCCGCGAGGATCACCGGCGCCTTCGCGGTGTTGATGATCTCCGCAGCCCGCAGGGTCGCCTCCTGCTGCGCCTTTGGGTACGACGTGCGCCGCACCTCGAGCGGTGCGGAACGGACCTCGTCCTTCGCGATGTCCTCCGGCAGCTCGATATGCGTCGCGCCCGGCTTCTCGATGCGCGCGAGCCGGAACGCCTTGCGCACGACCTCGGGCACCGACTCGGGCACCGAGATGCGCGTGCTCCACTTCGTGACCGGCGCGAACATCTGGACCACGTCGATGTACTGATGCGATTCGAGGTGCACGCGCTCGAGCCCGGCTTGCCCGGTGATGGCCACGAGCGGCGCGCGGTCGAGCTGCGCGTCGGCCACGCCGGTAAGCAGGTTGGTCGCGCCGGGTCCCAGCGTCGCGAGGCACACGCCCGGGAAAGAAGAGAGCCGTCCGTACACGTCGGCCATGAACGCCGCGGCCTGCTCGTGACGCGTGAGGACGAATTGGATCTTGTCGCTGTCCTCGAGCGCGGCGTTGAGGTCGAGCGTCTCCTCGCCGGGGATGCCGAACACGTACCGCACGCCCTCGTTCTCGAGGCAGCGAACGAGAAGCTGCGCGGCGTTCACTCCGCCGAGGGTGTCGTTGGCTGAGCCTGCTGCGGCGGTCCGATCCAGATGGTCTGGATGTTCACGAATTCCTTGATGCCGTACGACGCGAGCTCCCTGCCGTACCCGCTGCGCTTCACGCCGCCGAACGGAAGGCGCGGATCGGAGGCGACCATGCCGTTCACGAACACGGAGCCCGACTCGATCCTGCGGGCCAGGCGCTCCCCAAGAGCGAGATCGCGCGTCCAGAGATTCGCACCCAGGCCGTAGGACGAGTCGTTCGCGACACGCACGGCGTCCTCGGCATCAGGGACCCGCAGCACCGCCGCGACCGGACCGAACGTCTCCTCCTTGAACACGGGCATGTCCTCGGTCACGTCCACAAGAACGGTCGGCTGGTAATACCAGCCCTTGCCGGCGCCGCGCTCGCCACCGGTAAGCACGCGCGCGCCCATACGCACAGACTCGCCGACCTGCCGCTCGAGCGTCTCGCGCAGATCCGCGCGGGCGAGCGGACCGATCTGCGTCTGGGGATCGAGCGGGTCACCGACGCGAAGCGCCTCGACCTCGGCTGCGAAGCGTTTTTCGAAGTCGCGCGCGACCGACTCGACGGCGATGAAGCGCTTCGCCGCGATGCAGGACTGGCCGGCGTTCTGGTTGCGCGCGCGCGTGCCGACCTTCGCGGCCTGCTCGAGATCGGCGTCGCCGAGCACGATGAACGGATCCGAGCCGCCGAGCTCGAGCACGCTCTTCTTCAGCGCGCGGCCCGCGAGCGCGGCGATCCGCGAACCGGTGTCGGAGCTTCCGGTGAGCGTGACCGCGCGAACGCGCGGGTCGTCGATGAGCGGCTCGACCGCGGAGCCCGCGAGCAGGACCGTGCGCAGGAGACCCTCCGGGAACCCGGCATCCCGCAGCGCCTCCTCAATGGCGAGCGCGCACTGCGGCACGTTGGACGCGTGCTTCAGCAGCGCCGCGTTCCCGGCCATCAGCGCCGGCGCGGCGAAACGGATCACTTGCCAGAACGGGAAGTTCCACGGCATCACGGCGAGCACGATGCCCATTGGCTCGAAGGCAACGATGCTGCGCTTCGCGTTCGTCTCGATGACCTCGTCGGCCAGATAGCGCGCGGCATTCTCGGCGTAGTGCTCCGCGCCCCAGGCGCATTTCTCGATCTCGGCCTTCGCTTCCGCGATCGGCTTCCCCATCTCGAGGGTGATGAGCCGTCCATAGCGATCGGCGCGCTCGCGGAGGAGCGCGGCCAGGCGGCGCATCGGGACCGCGCGGTCCGCGATGGAGCGATCGCGCCACGCCACGAACGCGTCCTGCGCTTCGTCGAGGGCGCGGCCCGTCTGCTCGGGCGTGAACGGATCGAACCGCGCGAGGACCTCCTCGGTCGTGGGGTTCACGCTCGTGATCGGCGACAGCGTCGTGCTCATCTCTTTCGAGGATAGTCCGCTAGGTGCTCTTGAAAGCGTTCATAGGCTTCATAACGGTCACCTCGATGGGCGACGCAGCTTTCTTGAAGCGGTCGCCGTCGCCGGCGACGCCGACGCCGGGGTAGAAGCCGAAGTGCATCGGCACAGCCAGCTTCGGCTTCATCGCCTTCGCAAGACCAGCCGCCTCGTCGACGGTCATCACAAAGCCGCCGTCGCCGATGGGGAGGAACGCAACATCGGTGCGGATCTGCTCGAGCTCGGGGTTATGGTCGGTGTCTCCGGCGTGGTAGTAGGTCCGTCTGTCGAGCGTGAGTATGTAGCCGACCCAGTTGTTCTTCTTCGGGTGAGCCTCGAGCCTGTCGGGCTTGCTGTTGTACGCCGGCACGGTCTCGAGCTTCAGTCCTGCCGCATCGACGCGTTCGCCCGGTCGGACGGCTCTCACGTTGCCGGAGAGCTCCTTGGCGACATCCGCGGGCGCGACGAACACCGTCTTCGGGGCCCTGATCCGCGCGAGGTCGTCGGTCGAGTAATGGTCTCCGTGCGCGTGCGTGATGAGGACGAGGTCGGCCGGCGGTAAGTCGCCGCCCAGGCCCCACGGATCGATGTACAGGACGAGGCGCTCGCCCTTCCAGCGGAACGCCGACTGCTGGTACCACGTGAACGCATCGAGCATCGTTTACTGCCTCCCGGCGACGGTATTACGTAGGATGCCAATGCCTTCGATCTCGACCTCCACGGCGTCGCCGATCTTCAAGAACTCGGGCGGCTTGCGTGCGAAGCCGACACCTTCGGGCGTGCCCGTGATCATGATGTCACCGGGCTCGAGTCGGCAGCCTGCCGAGAACTCGCTGATCAGGCGCGGGATCTTGAAGACCATGAAGCGCGTGTTCGAGTCCTGCTTCGTGACCCCGTTCACGCGCGTCTGCACGCGGAGTGCCGAGGGGTCGAGCTCGTCCGCGGTCACGATCCACGGTCCCATCGGCAGATGCGTATCGAAGTTCTTTCCCTTGAACCACTGGCCGCCGTGCCGTCGCTGGACGTCCCGTACGGAAACGTCGTTCGCGCACGTGTAACCGAAGACGTGCTCCATCGCCTCCGCTTGCGGGATGTCTCGTCCGGCTCGGCCCACGATGACCGCGAGCTCGACCTCCCAGTCGAGCTGCTCCGAGTGCGGCGCCGGGAAGAGCACCGCTGAGTCCGGTCCGGTGACCGTCGCCGGATTCTTCGAGAAGAGCGCCGGGTATTCGGGGACCTCCTGTTGCCCCGGCGCGCCCTGCGACGCGCGGAGATTCGCGCCCTCCTGAAAGTGCTCGGCGTAGTTCCAGCCGACGCAGAACACGTTCCGGCGCGGCAACGGGATCGGGGCGAGGAGCTTGGCCTTTGAAGGATCGACGCCACCGCGGGAGCGCCCCGCCGCATCGCGGATGTCGCCCTGGAGCCTGTCGAACTGCTCGATCACGCCGAGCATGTCGGCCGGTGCGCCCTTGACCAGCGTGTCGATCGCCTTAATCGTGCCGTCGGCCACGAACGTGCCGGCACGCGGACCGTCGTCTGAGACGAAGGTGAGGAGCTTCACTGCGGTCCCAGCCTAGAGTCGCGCTCGGCTGCGCGCAGGACGTGCCGCGCGCGGTCGACGACCGGTGCATCGAGCATCTGGCCATCCAGGGCCACCGCACCGACGCCGCGCGCCGTCCCTTCGTCATACGCCGCGACGACGCGCCGCGCGCGTTCGAGCTCAGCGGCGCTCGGACTGAACGCGTCATTGACGATCTCGATCTGGCCGGGATGGATGAGCGTCTTGCCGGTGAATCCCAGACGCCGCGCGCGCAAGCTGTCGGCGCGCAGTCCCTCGGCGTCCCGGATGTCGGGAAAGATGCCGTCGAACGACAGCTTCCGCGCGGCCGTCGCGGCGATGACCGTCGCTGACCGCGCGTAGAGCAGATCGAGCGATTCGGCCTCGCGCGTCGTCGGCAGTCCCAAGTCGAGCGCGAAGTCCTCCGAACCAAAGGCCAGCCCAACGACGCGCTCCGCGGCCGCGGCGATGCGCGGCGCCTCGAGGAGCGCCGCGGCGCTCTCGATCGAGGGAATGATCAGGACGGTGCCGTGGGGCATCTTCGCAGCGCGTTCCCGCGCATCGATCCAGTCAGAGAGCTCCGCGACCTCGCGGGCGTCGCGGACCTTTGGCGCCATGATCCCGTCCAGCCCGGGTCGTACGACGGCATCGAGGTCCGTCGCGCCGTCGTCGCTCAGCGCGCGGCGGATCCGCACGTAACGCAGCGGGCCGGCGCCTCCCTGCGTGGTACCCGCGAGCGCTGCGGCGACCGCGCGGCGTGCGTCATCGTTCGACGCATCGGGAACGCCGTCTTCGAGATCGAGCACAGCGACGTCGAGCGGCCCGGCGCGGAATTCGCCCAGGCCGAGCGCGCGCTGCACCATCCGCTCGCGGTGCGCGGGCACGAACATGAGCGACCGCATCGGTCGCAGCCCGTCCATCAATAGGACCGGGGCATGCCGAGCACGTGCTGGCCGATGTAGGCCAGGACGAGGTTGTTGCTGATCGGCGCGACGAGCAGCAGACGCGTCTCCCGGAACTTGCGCTCCACGTCGAACTCGCGGGCGAACCCGTAGCCGCCGTGGGTGTCGATGGCAGCGTTCGCGGCGTCCCACGCGGCCTGCGAAGCGAGCAGCTTTGCCATGTTCGCCTCGGGTCCGCTCTTCCGGCCCTGGTCGAAGAGCCACGCGGCCTTGTCGCGGACCAGCGCGGCGGCCTCGAGACGCGCGTGGGCCTGGGCCAGCGGGAACTGCACGCCCTGGTTCGCTCCGATCGGCTGGCCGAACACGACGCGTTCGGACGCGTACGCGGCGGCGCGCGCGACGAACCAGCGACCGTCGCCCAGTGACTCGGAGGCGATGAGGATCCGCTCGGCGTTCCAGCTGTCGATGATGTGGCGAAAGCCCTGGCCCTCGGTGCCGATGAGATCGTCGGCCGGTACCTCGAGCTCGTCGATGAAGAGCTCGGTGGTGTGGTGGTTGAACATCGTCTCGATCGGTCGCACGACGATCCGCTTCTGCTCTATCGCCGAGCGAAGGTCGACCAGGAAGACGGACAGGCCCTGCGTCTTGTCGGCGAGATCGTCGTACGGCGTCGTGCGCGCGAGGAGCAGCATCAGGTCCGAGTGCTGCGCGCGGGAGATGAAGATCTTCTTCCCGCTGATGACGTAGCGGTCACCGCGTCTGGTGGCGAGGGTCTTGATGCGCGTCGTCTCGGAGCCGGCCTCCGGCTCTGTGACCCCGAACGCCTGCAGGCGCAGCTCGCCCTTCGCGAGCCTCGGCAGGAAGCGCTGCTTCTGGTCCGCATTGCCATGACGCAGGAGCGTGCCCATCGTGTACATCTGCGCGTGCGCGGTCGCGGCATTGCCGCCGGAGGCGTTGATCTCCTCGATGATGAGCGCCGCCTCCGCCATGCCCAGCCCGGCGCCACCGAACTCCGTCGGGATGAGTGCGGCGAGCCAGCCGGCCTCGGTGAGCGCGCGGACGAAGCGCTCGGGGTACTCGCTTGTTTTGTCGAGCTCGCGCCAGTACTCGTCGGGGAACTGCGCGCAGAGCGAACCCACCGCCGAGCGGATCGACTCCTGCTCGCCGGTCCGAGCGAAATCCATGGCTATTCGCGCGGCTCGGGGAAGTGCGGCTTCGGTGCGTTCGCGCGGGTCGGCACCATGAAGGTGCGCTTCGCGATGAGGAC
>JBDUCG010000137.1:0-5462 GCA_040003565.1 Chloroflexota bacterium
CTTGCACACGACGCAGGCCGCGGCCATCAGATCGGCTCGAGCTCGAGAAGTGGCTGGTGCGCGCGGACCAGCTGCCCGTTCTCGGCGAAGATGCGTTTCACCTTTCCGCCCGCGGTCGAGCGGATCTCGTTGAACAGCTTCATCGCCTCGATGAGCGCGATGACGTCGCCCTTGTTGACGACGGCGCCGATCTGGACGAACGGCGGCGCCTGCGGAGTCGGCGAGCGATAGAAGACGCCGGTGAGCGGCGCGTTGACCGTCGGCAGCTCGCCCTTCGATTGCTGGTCCGGTCCGGTGACGACTATGCCGCCAGAAGCGGGCGCCGGCGCGCTCTGGGGAACGGCTGCCACCGCGGCCCGGCCGTTCTTGCTCACTTTCACGCGCAGTCCGCCGCGCCGGATCTCGAGCTGCTGCACGTCCTCGGCGCCGAGGCGCTGCAGGAGCTCGGTCACCAAAGCGTTCGCATCGGCGCGCAGCTTCTTCGGGTCGGCCATCTCTAGGTCCAGCGCTGCAGCAGCAGCGCGGCGTTATGACCGCCGAAGCCCATCGAATTCGACAGCGACACATCCACCTGCTGCTTGCGCATGACGTTGGGCACGTAGTCGAGGTCGCACTCGGGGTCGGGCACTTCCTGGTTGATCGTCGGCGGGAGCACGCCGTCACGCATCGCGAGAGCGCAGAAGATCGCCTCGATCGCGCCGGCGGCGCCCAGGGTGTGCCCGGTCATGGACTTCGTCGACGACACCGCCAGCTTGTAGGCGTGATCGCCGAACAGGGTCTTCACGGCGGCGGTCTCGGACCCGTCGTTCGCCGGTGTCGAGGTGCCGTGCGCGTTGATGTAGCCGACGTCCGACGGTGAGATCCCCGCGCCCTCGATCGCCATGCGCATCGCGCGCACCGCGCCCTCACCGCCCTCGGCCGGCGCCGTGACGTGGTGGGCGTCCGCGCTCTGGCCGTAGCCGATCAGCTCCGCGACGATGTGCGCGCCGCGCGCCTGCGCGAACGCGAGCTCCTCGAGGATCAGACAGCCGCCGCCCTCGCTGAACACGAAGCCATCGCGCTCCTTGTCGAAAGGCCGCGACGCCTTCTCGGGCGCGTTGTTGCGACGGGACAGCGCGTGGGCCTGGTTGAACGCGGCGATCGCGATCTTGATGAGGCCCGCCTCCGAACCGCCGGCGATCATCACGTCGGCCTGCCCGCGCCGGATGATCTCCGATGCCTCGCCGATGGCGTGCGCGCTCGACGCGCACGCGGAGACATGGCCCATGTTCGGACCCTTCGCGCCGAACTTCATCGCGATCTCGCCCGCGGCCATGTCGATGATCATCATCGGGATCATGAACGCGGACACACGTCGCGGGTCCTTCGCATGCGACAGAACATTCTCGACGACCGTGCTGACGCCACCGATGCCCGAGCCGAACGCGACGCCGACGCGCGGCGCGAGGTCCTTGGTGATCTCCAGCTTGGAGTCCGCGAGCGCTTGTGCGGCGGTCGCGACCGCGAACTGCACGAAGCGGTCGGCGCGGCGCGCTTCCTTGCGGTCCATGTAGTCGAGCGGATCGAACTCGCGCGCTTCGCCTCCGATCGTCGTTTCGAGGCCGGCCGGGTCGAAGCGCGTGATCGGGCCGATCCCGCTGCGGCCCGCGAGTATGCCCTCCCACGTCTTCGTGACCGAGCCACCCAGCGGGGTGATCATGCCGAGACCCGTCACAACGACGCGCCGTCGTTCACCGTCGCGCATCTATCGAGTCTAAGTGCGGGAAGGTTCGGCGACGCGGATGCCGTCGAAGCGTGTGCCACTGGGATGTACGTCAGCGTCGTCAAGCGAGCGGAACACGACCGCGCGACCTCGTCCCTCGACGCTCCAGCCATCGGCGCGCTCGACGATCGCGGTGTCCTCGTCGATACCGAGCATGCGATGGCCGCTGGGCCAGATGTCCGCCGAGCGCTGCCACCACTCCACGGGTACGGCATCGAAGTGCGGCGCGACGAGGATGCCGGGGAGCAGCCCGAGCGCATCCCGCACCGCCACGCGCCGCGGGATCCCGTTCTCGTCGAGCCCGTCCGGAAAGTGAAAGGTGCGGCTTCCCAGCATCATCGCGCCGGCGCTCGAGCCCGCGAGCACCGCACCGGCGTGATGGCGCGCGAGGACCGCCGACCAGAACGGCGTACCGGTGAGCGTCTCCACGAGGTGGCCGGGCTTGCCGCCCGAGAAGTAGATCCAGTCGGCGTCCGCGATCGCCGCCGCGTGGCGCGGTTCCTCCGCATCGGCTCGGTTCAGGACCATGATTCCGACGGGCTCGGCGCCGAGCGCGGCGAAGTGGGCCTTCCCCATCGCGACCCACGACTTCGGCGTGTCCTCGAGGCCGGCGGCGGTCGGGACGATCGCCACGCGGGCCCTGGCCGAGCCCAAAGCGGCGAGGATCCGCCGATCCACGTCGACCATCGCGCGCGTGAACTCGCCGGATCCGCATAAGACCAGCGGTCCGCGCGTCATGCGGACGCTCTGATCCGGCCGAACCGTTTGAACATGCGGTCGTAGTTCTTGCGGCTGCGCTTCTCGCGCTCCTCCTCGGACAGCGCTTCCCACGCGCGGTGGGCGTGACGCGTCACGTGCTCGGCACCGACCGCGACCGCGCGCAATCCGAGCTCGCGGACGGCGGCCGAGACTGCGATGTCGAGGTTGCGATAGAAGCGGTACCGCTCGTCGAAGCCACCGATGGCGAGGAGCGTGTCCCGGCGCGCGGCCTGGCAGTAGCCCTGGATCGCATCGCAGTCACCGCTCGTGACCTCGTCGAAGTGCTTCATGTCCGTGGTGCGGAGTCCCCATGGCCCCACGATGCCGGCGCCGTCGCCGAGCGCGCGCTCGAAGACGCCGAAGAGCGGCCCGGTGATCTCGACCGACGGATCGAGCTCCAGCGCCGACCGGCCGCGCGCGATGCGCAGCAGCGCGTTGCGGCCGGCGCCCTCGCCGAGATCGCGATCGGCGTGATACACGCGCATGCGCGGCTCACGTGTTGCCAGCTGATCGAGCTGCCGTTTCGCCGGCTCGCTCGAGCCCTGATCGAGAACGAGCACCTCGCCGTCCGTCGGGATGCCCGCCAGCACGCCGCGAACGCAGCGCGCGACGTCCTCGGGGAACTCACGTGTGAGCACGCAGACCGACCACGAGAGCGCGGGCCGCTTGTCCCGGTCGTCCTGGAGCGCGTTCGCCGACGCGATGGTCAGACGGGTCCGCGGCGCGAGGCGCCGATCCGCGCGCGCGACGAGCGCGCCGCTCGCGCGATCGTCGACCCGCAGACCATCGAAGGCGGAGCGCAGCTGGTCCGCGGCCGCGTAATCGCGTGTCGCGCGGGCGCGCTCGTGGTCGGCGACGGCCGCGAGCGCGAGCGCCGGCGCATCGGCTCGCTCTCGCGCGACGGAGGCGAGATCCAGGCCCAGCACCACGTCCGCGTCGCGAACGAACCGCAAGCGAACGGCGTCGGGGACATCGGCGTCAGCGACGCAGGCCTGAACGATGGCGAGCGCTCCGGGAAGATCGAGATCGTCGGCCAGGCGCTCGCGGAAGAGCTCATTCCAGCGCTCGCTCGCGACCTCGCCGAACGCGGCGCGGACACGCTCCGGCAGATGCGGCGGCGTGCGCGCTTGACCTTGGGCTTGCGCGAGCGCGCGTATGCGCTGGCGGAGATGATCGAGCCCCTCCGCGGCCTGGCGCAGCGCGCCGATGCTGAAGTGCATGCGCGCCCGGTAGTGCGTCAGCAGGCACTGATAGCGGAAGGCCAGCGGGTCGAGCCCGAGCGCCGCGATCTCGTGGACCTCGAGGGTGTTGCGCGCGGACTTCGCCATCTTCACGCCGTCCGCGAGGAGATGCTGGCCGTGCACCCACATGCCGACGACGGGATGTCCGGCCGCGCCCTCCGACTGCGCGATCTCGTCCTCGTGGTGCGGAAAGATGTTGTCGACGCCGCCGGTGTGCACGTCGAAACGTTCGCCGAGGTACTTCGTGCTCATCGCCGAACACTCGATGTGCCAGCCGGGATAGCCGGGTCCCCACGGTGAATTCCACACCAGGGCCATCCGGCCCGCCTCGGCGCGCTTCCAGAGCGCGAAATCCGCGGGGTTGCGCTTGTTCGGGTCGACCTCGGTGCGCACGCCCTGCCGCAGCGCTTCACTGACGTTGCCGGAGAGGCGGCCATAGCCGGGGAACCGCTTCACTGCGTAGTAGACGGTCCCTTCGACGACATACGCGAGGTCGCGCGCGAGAAGTCTCTCGATGAGCGCGATCATCTCCGGGACGTGCGCGGTCGCGCGCGGGTAGACCGTCGCCGGCAGGATGCCGAGGCTCCGTTCGTCCTCGCGGAACTCCGCCTCGTAGAACTGAGCGATCTGCGCCGGCGTCTTGCCCTCCGCGAGGGCCGCGGCGATCACCTTGTCCTCGCCGCGGTCGACGGCGTCCTGCCGCATGTGTCCCACGTCGGTGATGTTCTTCACGCTGGTGACGCGGTACCCGAACAGCTCGAACGTGCGGCGCAGCCAGTCAGCCAGGAGATACGAGCGCAGGTTGCCGATGTGCACCGGTCGGTAGACCGTCGGACCACAGGTGTACATGCGGATCTCGCCGTCGTTCACCGGAACGACCGGCTCCACGCTGCGCGTCAGCGTGTTGTGAAGACGTAGCTCCAAGGGCTCCCCTTTGGCTAACAGGCTAACGTCTGCGGATGGGCGCGAACATGTCAGGACAGTTCCTGGACGCGGTGACGAAAGGCGACCGTCCCGCGGTGGAGCGGATGCTCGAGCAGGATCCGTCGCTCGCGTCCGCGCGTGACGAGCGCGGGACGTCCGCCGTCCTGCTCGCCCACTACCACGGGAAGGCGGACGTGGCCGCGGCGCTGCTTTCGCGCGCGCCCGCGCTGGACGTCTTCGAAGCCGCGACCGCGGGCGACGCTGACCGCGTCGCGACGCTCGTGGACGCGGACCGTTCGCTCGCCAATGCGGTCGCGCATGACGGTTACACCCCACTCGGCCTGGCGGCGTTCTTCAAGCGCACGGGTGTCGTAAAGCTGCTGCTCGAGCGCGGCGCGAAGCCGAGCGCGCCCTCGCGCGATCAGGGTTTCACGCCACTTCATTCCGCCGCCGCGACCGACGCGGGCAGCGCGGATCGCGAGCTCGTCCGGGCGCTCCTCGTAGCCGGCGCCGACCCGAACCTTCGCAGCAAGGAAGGCGGCACGCCGCTGCACACCGCCGCGTTCACCGGCGACGTCGAGATCGTCGAGGAGCTCCTCGCGTACGGCGCGGATCCGGTGGCGACCGACGTCAAGGGCCGCACGCCGCTCGATGTGGCGCGCGAACGCAAGAACGTCGAGGCCGCGAGCGCCATCCACCAAGCGACGGGGAAGGTCTCTTAGCGGGGCGCGTCTCCGAACGTGCCGGGCGGCGCGTACCAGTCCGTCACGTCGACG
>JBDUCG010000138.1:0-5441 GCA_040003565.1 Chloroflexota bacterium
ACCAGCGCACGACATCGGCGCCGGCCCGCTCCGCGGCCTGCGGGAAGTCGATGAAGTTATCGCCGGTCTTGTGGAACTCCTCGCCGTTCTCGTCGTACACGAACTCGTTCGAGAGCACCGTTTGGTACGGCGCGCTGCCGGTGAGCACGACGCTCATGAAGAGCTGCGAGTAGTACCAGAGCCGGATCTGCTCGACGTTCTCGGTGATGAACTCCGCCGGGAACCATTTTTGCCAGTGCTCGCGGTCCGTCAGCCAATTCAGAGTGGAGAACGGAACGATGCCGGCATCGAGCCAGACGTCGCCGGTCTCTTTCACGCGCGTGCTCTCGGCCTTGCATGTCGGGCAGGTGACCACGACGTTGTCGATCCACGGCCGGTGGAGCTCCTGCAGCTGGTCGAGCCCGCGGACCGCGCGCTCGCGCAGCTCCTCCTGGCTTCCGAGGATGAAGAAGTGCCCGTTCGCGCAGTTGTAGAAGGGCATCGGTAAGCCCCAGTAGCGCTTGCGGCTGATGTTCCAGTCGCCCATGTTGTCGAGCCAGTTCTGCATGCGGTCGCCGGTATGCGCCGGCAGCCAGCGGACCTTCGCAGCGGCTTCCTTCAGCTTCGGTCGGAGTTCGTCCATCGAGATGAACCACTCGTCGCCGACGCGGAAGACGATCTCCTCTTTGCAGCGCCAGCACACCGGATAGCTGTGCGTGTACGGCATCTCGCGGAAGAGCCGGCCGCGCTTGCGGAGGTCGTCCGCGATCTCGTGCGCGACGTCGCGCGCCTCTTTTCCCTCGAGCCAGCCGAGACCCGCGACGAAGTGCGCGTTCTCGTCGATGGGCACGAACACCGGGAGCTTCTCGGTCTTTGAGAGCGCGAAGTCCTCGGCGCCGCAGCCCGGCGCGATATGGACGATCCCGGTGCCCTCGGCCTCGCTGACCTCGTCCCACTCGATGACGCGGTGCCCGGGCATGGTCGTCGCGCCGACGGGCAGATCGTCGAAGGGACCCGAGTACGTGATGCCGAGCAGGTCGCGGCCCTTCACTGTTTCGAGCAGCTCGGCGTTGTGGAGCTTCGTCTGCGCGAAGACCTTCGCGCCCAGGATCAAGACCTCGGGCTCCTTGGCGCCGTCCGCGAGCACGCGCACCTTGGCGTAGTCGAGATCCGGGTGCACGGCGAGCGCGACGTTCGCCGGCAGAGTCCAGGGCGTCGTCGTCCACGCGAGGAAGGACGCGTTCTCTTTCGCCAGCGTTGCGCCCTTTCCTTCGGGAAGCACAGGGAAGCGCACATATAAGGATGTGTGAGTCATCTCCTTGTATGAGCCGGTCATCTCGTGCTCCGCCAGCGCGGTCCCGCAGCGGGCGCACCACGGCATCGCGCGGTGTCCCCGATAGAGCCAGCCCTTCTCGTGGCAGATCTTCAGGACGTGCCAGATGTGCGAGATGTTGTTGTCCGAATACGTGTAATAGGAGTGACCCCAGTCCATCCACTGCCCGAGGCGGATCGACTGCTTGGTGATCGCCGCCGCACTGCGGTCGACGCGCGCGCGGCACGCGCGTGAGAACTTGGCGATGCCGTAGGTCTCGATGTCGCGCTTGCTGTTGAGGTTCAGCTCGCGCTCGACCTGCACCTCGACCCACAGACCCTGGCAGTCGAAGCCGTTCTGCCATCGCTGGTCGAAGCCCTGCATCGCCTTGTAGCGCTGGTACAGATCCTTGTACGTGCGTCCCCAGGCGTGATGGACGCCCATCGCCTCGATGTTCGCCGTGATGGGGCCGTCGACGAACGAGTAGCGCGGACCACCGGCGTTCTTCCTCCGCAGCGCCTCGAAGCTCTGCTCTCGCTCCCACAGCTCCAGCACCCCATGCTCGAGCTCTGGCAGGTCGAAGGACGACCCCACCGGGTTGAACCGTGTCCTCTCGTTCGTCGCTGCCATGTCACTCCCTTCGGTCGCTGCCGGACACAAAAATGCCGTCCCGCTCCCGGGACGGCGCTGCCGTGGTACCACCCGAGTTGGCACGCCTCGCGCGCCCACTCATCGCTTTGCTAACGGAGTCGCTCTCCGGCCGGGTCTAGTCGCCCTCGGGGGCTTTCTTCCGGCGGCATCGGGGTCGATCGCCCCTCAACGCCTCTCCTTGAAGTCTACTGGCGGGTCGGCCCCGGACGGCCCGCGAGCGCTGCGGCGGCGACTCGCCGCCACGGGATCCGCGACCATGATGACACTGGACCTATATATATACGACCGATATATATTACCGCGCTAGGGAGGTGTGTCGTGGCCAAACGCAGTGAACAGGTGAAGGACGTGCGCTTCCGTGCGGACGCGAGCGGCTGTCTCTCCCGCCCCGCATTCGAAGGCGCGCTGACCGCGGCCCTCAAGCGGGAGCCGGCGGCGACCCTGGTCCATCTCGATCTGGACGACCTCATCGGCCTCAACGAGAAACACGGGCGCGAGGCCGGCGACAGAGCCATCGCCGCCGTTATCGCGACCCTCTCGAAGGTGGCGGCGAAGGAAGGTTGGACGCTGGGTCGCATCGGCGGCGACGAGTTCGCCCTGCTCGCGCCGGGCACCGCGCTCGAGCCGGTCTTCCTGCGCGCCGAGCAGCTGCGCCAGGAGATAGATAGCGCGCTCGCCAAGGCCGTCCCACACGGCCAGAAGTGCACAGTGAGCATCGGCGTCGCCAACACGCCGCGCGACACGAAGTCGCGCGGCCCCGCGAGCGCCGAGGAGCTGATGCGCAAGGCGGATCTCGCGCTCCTCGCCGCCAAGGAGCAGGGCGGCGACGCCGTCGGCCTCACGCCCAGCGACGACATGGTGCTCAAGTCCTCCTATTACTCCGCGGCGCAGCTCGGCCGTCTCAAGGGCCTCGCCGAGCGTCAGAAGAAAAAGGAGGCGGCACTTCTGCGCGAGGCCCTCGACGATCTGCTGCGCAAGCACGAGCGCTCCTGAGGCTTAGCCTCGACGGCGTGGAGCTCTCTGCCGACGCGCGCCGCGAGATCGCCGACCTCGCGCTGCGCTACGGCGAGCCCATTCGGATCGACGCGACGATCCACGACGGCTTCGATGACCCGATCCGGCGCAAGGACCGCTTCGGCGAGGTGCTGATGGTGGTGCGGCGGCCGAACGGAAAGCTGCTCGTGGCGATCAAGACCTTCTATCCGCGGGGCGCGTACCGTCTCCCGACGGGCGGGATCCATCACGGCGAATCGATCTACGACGCGCTCCTGCGCGAAACGAAGGAGGAGACGGGCCTCGAGACCGTCGTGCGGCGATTCCTCGCCACGATCGCTTATCGCGGACGCTCCTCCCCCGCCACGGCGCCGCTGTTCCACACCTTCGCCTTCCTCTTGGAGGAGCAGAGCGGCACGCTCGGCGCGCTCGACACGGACGAGCAGATCGAGGACTGGCGCGAGATGTCGGCCGAGGAGCTACTCGCGCAGGCGGACCTGCTGGAGGGGTTGTCCACCGAGGGCAAGAAGAGCATCGGTGGCAGCTGGGCCGACTGGGGAAAGTTCCGCGCCGTCGCGCACCGCGCGGTGCACGAGGCGCTCGCACGCGCCTAGGTCTCGAGCTTGAAGAAGCGGAAGGCGACGAAGAAAAGCAGAACGCTCCACACGACGATCCCGATGAGGTCACCGCCGATGTCGGCGACGCTGGCGCCCGCGGTCGAGACCTGACGCAGCGCGTCGTTGAGGAACGTCAGCGGCAGGAGATCCGACACGGGCTTGAGGAACGCCGGCACCGCGTCGCGCGAGAAGAACACGCCTGACAGGAACATCTGAGGGAGCGTGACGAGCTGCATGATCGCCGGGGCCTGGTTCTCGGTCGTCACGAAGCCGGTCACGGCAAAACCGAGGCAGAGGAACATGACGCTGCCCAGGACCGCGATCCCCAGCACCAGAGCGAGGCTCCCGACGACACTCACCTTGAAGGCGAGCACCGCCACGCCGAGCAGGATCAGCACCTGAATGACCGCGAGCAGGAGCCGTTCGAGGACGTGCGCGGCCATGTAGTTCCGGCGCGAGATGGGTGTGGCCATGATGCGGCGGATCACCCCCCGCTGACGATCGACGACGAACGAGAACATCACGCTCGCGACGCCGAGCTGCATGATCGTCATCCCCACGATCCCCGGTGTGAGGAAGTCCACGTACTTGAGGTTCCGGCCGACGACCTCCTCGCGCTTCACCGTCACGACCGGGGCCGTCTGGGTCACGGCGAACGAGAGCTGGTCGATGACCTGCGTGAGGATCGCCGAGCCGACGGCGACCTGCTCGCCGCGTCCCTGATTGGCGTAGACGGTCAGTGTCGGCACCGCCGACCCGGGGCGCGCTGGCGCGATCTTGAAGTCGGCGGGGATCATGAGAACGATGTCGCGCTCCCCCTTCTGGAGTTTCGCGAGCTGCTCGTCGACGTTCCCGCTCGAGAGCTGCAGCGTTTCGATCTTGCCGAGCCCGGCGCGGAACGCCTGACTGTCGGCGTTGTTCGCGTCGTCGACTATTCCGATCGTCACGTGGCCGAACGACCCGAAGTTCAGGATCCCGAACAGCCCCATGAAGATGAGCGGGAAGAAGAAGCCAAAGAAGAGCGCGGTCCAGTCGCGCGTGTACGCGCGCAGCAACAACAGCGTGTAGCCGACGATCTGACGCAGCTCAGTCCTCCCTCAGCGCGTGACCGGTGAGATCGAGGAACACGTCCTCGAGGTTCGCCTGCTGCTGCATCATCGGCTTCGAGAAGCCACGTCCGAGCAGCTGCGTGATGAGCGCGTGCGGCGAATCGAGGGCGATGATCTTTCCGCTGTCCATGATCGCCACGCGGTCGCAGAGCACTTCGGCCTCATCGAGGTAGTGCGTCGTGAGGAACACCGTCGTACCGCGTTTGCGGATGTCGCGGATGAGCTCCCACAGATTGCGGCGGGCCTGCGGATCGAGACCGGTGGTCGGCTCGTCGAGGAAGAGGACCTGCGGCTCGTTCACCATCGCGACCGCGATCGAAAGTCGCTGCCGCTGGCCGCCTGAGAGCTTCTCGGATTTTTGGTTCGCTTTGTCTTCGAGGCCGACCGCACGCAGGAGCGCGAGCGAGTCCACCTTCTTTCCATAGAACAGCGCAAAGAGATCGACGATCTCGCGCGCGAGGAAGTTCTCGGGGAACGCGCTCTGCTGCAGCTGGACCCCGATCCGCTCTTTGACACCGGATGGGTCTTTCCGGACGTCCACGCCCGCGACGAGCGCGGTACCGCTATCGGCCTGCCTGAGCCCCTCGAGGATCTCGACGATCGTCGTCTTCCCCGCTCCGTTCGGCCCGAGCAGCGCGAACGTCTCGCGTTCCGCGACGTCGAAGCTCACTCCGTCGACGGCCTTGATCTGCCCGTAGCTCTTACGAAGATCGCGCACGGAGACGATCGGCGGCAATCAGGGCCTCACGAAAGCTCTATAGGCGGCATCGTGCAGGTATA
>JBDUCG010000139.1:0-5420 GCA_040003565.1 Chloroflexota bacterium
CCGGTGCTCGTGGAGCTCGTGTTCAAGACGATCCAGGACATCAACGCGCAGGGCATGACGGTGCTGCTGGTCGAACAGAACGCGCACATGGCGCTCTCGATCGCACATCGCGGCTATGTGCTCCAGACCGGGAAGATCGTCCTCTCCGACAGCGCGAAGAACCTCGCGGCGAACGAGATGGTGCGCAAGGCCTACCTCGGCGAGGAGTGACCTCGGCGATACTCAGCCCGTGACCATCACCGATCTCAAGGTCCCGAAGGACGTCGAACGTGTCGTCGATGCGCTGACCGCGGCTCGTCACGCGGCGTACGTCGTCGGCGGCTGCGTGCGCGACGCGATCCGCGGGGTCGACCCGCAGGACTGGGACGTCGCGACCGACGCGACGCCCGATGAGATCCAGAAGCTGTTCGCGCGGTCGCTGTATACGAACCGTTTCGGCACGGTGATCGTCCGATCCGGCGATCACGAGGTCGAAGTCACGACCTACCGCGTCGAGGCCGACTACGCCGATCACCGGCGCCCCGAGCATGTGGCGTTCACCGATTCGCTGGAGGCGGACCTCTCGCGGCGCGACTTCACGATGAACGCCATGGCCTGGAAGCCTGGAAAAGACGGGACGCCCGGCGAGCTGGTCGATCCCTTCGGCGGCGAGCGCGACCTCGCGGCGCGCGTGCTGCGTGCAGTGGGCGAGCCCGAGGAGCGCTTCCGGGAGGACGCGCTGCGCATGCTCCGAGCGGTCCGCTTCGCGACGCTCCTCGACATGCGCATCGATGAGCGCACCGTGATCGCGATCCGCCGCAACGCGCACCTCGCGCAGACCCTCTCCGGCGAGCGCATCAACCAGGAGATGACGAAGATCCTCCGCGCGGAGCGCCCCTCGGTCGCCTTCCGCATGCTCTCGGACGTCGGCCTGCTGGCGGTGCTGTGCCCTGAGCTGGAGGAGGCGAAGAAGACTCCACAGGACAAGGTCGCGGCGCAGGACGTGTTCGAGCACTCGCTCGCCACGCTCGACGCGACGCCGTCGAACGATCTCGCGCTGCGTCTCGCCGGGCTCTTCCACGACATCGGCAAGCCCGAGACGTTCGCCGACGGCCATTTCCACCAGCACGAGTTCGTGGGGGAGTTCAAGGCGCGTCAGATCCTGCGGCGGTGGAAGTTCGACAAGGAAACGGTCGCGGAGGTCACGCACCTCATCCGCAATCACATGTTCTGGTACGAGACCCACTGGACCGACGCGGCCGTCCGCCGCTTCATCCGGAAGATCGGTCTCGACTACATCCCGGCGCTGTTCGCGCTGCGCCGCGCCGACAACATCGGCAGCGGTGCGCGGTCGCCGCGCATGTATGCCCTGGAAGCGCTCTGGCAACGCGTCGAGGCGGAGATCGCTGCTGCGAACGCGTTCACCCTGCACGACCTCAAGATCGACGGGAACGACATCATGCGCGAGCTCGGTACCCCGTCGGGTCCCGCGGTCGGTCGCATCCTCAATGAGCTCTTCGAGCGCGTGCTCGATGAGCCCTCGCTGAATACGCGCGAGAAGCTCATCGAGCTCGCGAAGGCGCTACGACCCTAGTCGGTCGATCGCGTTAGCTGCGCTCGTACGCGGTGGTCGGCGTCGAGTAGGGAGCCGTGCCGCCGTTGACGCTCTTCGCGCTCTTGGCGGTCTTGATCTGCTCGATCTGGTCTTCGCTCTGACGCTTGATCTTGTCGACCTGCAGACCGAGACGCCGGCGGGTCTCCTGACCCGGGTACGGCGCCGCGATAAGCGCGATCGCCATGCCGACGACTGCGCCGAGGACGAGACCGAGACCGAGCCAGACGATGCCCGGCGTGTCGTCGCGTCGACGGATCTCGTACGGCATCTTGCCCAGATCCATCTTGCTCATGTCGGGCATCTTCGCGTCGCCCATGAACTCGTTCGCCCGCTTGCCCGCTTCGTTGCGGATGTCTTCGAACACATCCCGAAGATCTTTTGCGCTGACCATCAAACAACCTCCACGCGCGGTACGCCGCCCGGCGCCCATGGCGTTACCGGTCGTTACTGAGCACTCGGTGTGCCACCGGTCCGTTTTGAGAGAGCTGCCTCAATGAATACGTCGATATCGCCATCCAGCACGCGGTTCACATCGCCGACTTCGACGCCCGTCCGGTGGTCCTTCACCAGGGTGTACGGGTGGAGGACGTACGAGCGGATCTGGCTTCCCCAGTCGGCCGACCGCATCTCCCCACGCTCGCGTGCCTGCTCGGCTTCCTGTTCGAGCACCCTTTTCTCGAGGAGCCGCGCCTTCAGGATGCGCATGGCCGTCTCACGGTTCTGCAGCTGCGAGCGCTCGTTCTGGCAGGACACGACGATGCCGCTGGGCAGGTGCGTGATGCGCACCGCGGTCTCCGTCTTGTTCACGTTCTGACCGCCGGCTCCGGTCGCGCGGTACGTGTCGATCTTCAGCTCGTCGGGACGTATCTCGATCTCGGCGTCGTCCTCGACCTGCGGGGTCGGATCGACGAGAGCGAACGAGGTCTGACGGCGCTTCTGGAAATCGAAGGGTGAGATCCGCACGAGCCGGTGCGTCCCGCGCTCCGTCTTGAGATAGCCGTACGCGTACGGTCCCTCCACCGTGATCGTCGCGCTGCGAATGCCCGCCTCCTCGCCGGGGGTCGACTCGACGATCTCGGCTTTGAAGCCGTGTCGCTCGGCCCAACGCAGGTACAGGCGGACGAGCATCTGCGCCCAGTCGGCAGCGTCCGTTCCGCCGACGCCGGCGGAGATCGCGACCACCGCGTCGCGCTCGTCATACGGACCGCCGAGCTGCGCCTCGAGGCTCGCCGTGTCGACCTCGGCGATGAGCTCCGCCGTCTCGCGTTCGAGGTCGGCGCTCAGCGCGGGGTCTTCCGCCATCGACGCGAGCTCGGCGAGGTCGGCCGCGCGCTGGCGGAAGGAGTCCCAGCGATCGACGCGCGCACGGATGAGGCCGAGGCGCTTCATGACCTGCTGCGCGCGCTGGCGATCGTTCCAGAGATCCGGCGCGGAGGACTCGACCTCTAGACGCGCGACCTCACGCCGGAGAGCCGGGAGGTCAAAGGAACACCGCCATGCGGTCGATGCGCTCGCGCAGAGCGGCGAGCGCCGCTGGGTCCAACGTCACCCGGGGCTCAGCGCTTACGCGGTCGTTCGAAGCTGGTCGTGACCGGTTGGGCGACGGGCGCCAGCTTGCCCGCTGCGAAGCTGACGAAGGTGACGCAGGGGCAATAGGTGTTGCGCGGGCAGCGAGGGCAGTCGCCGTCGCAGTCCAGGGTGGCGCCGTAGGAACACTTAAGGCAGTTGTCCTCGCAGACGATCCACTCTTTCATGACGCTCCCCACATACGGCCTCTGTGCCGCTTTGCGTACGCGAGTTTACCGGTCTGACACCGGTTTGAGAAGGGGTTTTTCCCCATTTTGTGCTTGGGAGCCTGCTCGCCACCGGCGGGCCCGAAGCTCCAACAAAGGCAAAGTGACCGCTCCAGCGCCCAAATAAAGGAGACCCAGGACCTGGGCCTGCTGGAGCCCGTCCAGGAAAAGGGGGTCCGTCCGAAGGTATGAGAGGAGGAAACGGCCCCCGCCAAGGAGCAGCAGGTAGGTGAACCAGACCCTGCCTTCCGGCGGGTGGCCACGCACACGGCGCCAGTAAAGGTAGAGGGCGATGGCGATACCGAGCATCAGCAGCCCGTCGTACAAGCCGATCGGGTGGACCGGCGTCGCCTGGCCGAGGGTGTTCGGGTGGATGTAGCGGACGCACCAGGGAAGCTCCGCGCACGGAACGGAGTGGTGCTCGCCGTTGATGATGTCGCCGATGCGCCCGATCGCCTCACCGAGGGCGATACCGATCACCGTCGTGTCGAACATGAAGCCGACCGGGAGGCGGAGCCGGCGCGCGGCTACATAGCCGAAGACCGTCGAGCCGATCGGCGCGCCCATCGTGCCGATGCCCCCGCTCCAGAACTGAAGCGCGCGCAGGGGATCGCCGGAGTAGACGGCCCAGTTGTCCGTGACGTGTGCGATGCGCGCGCCGATCAGCCCGCCGATGACGACCGCGATCGCGAAGGGATAGATGCGCTCGTCCCGCACCAGATAGCGCGCGCAGCGGATGGACACGAACGCGCCGACGAGCATTCCGACGAACGCGAAGATCGAATGCCACGCGACGCGGGAGGACCCGATCAGGAGATCCGGGTCGAACGGGAGCTCGATCAGGTCGTTACCGGCTCCGGCGCGCGCCGACGGAACACGGCCAAACGGATGATCATCGGGATCGCCGCCGCCAACACCAGCGTGGCGATGACCTGATCCTCACGCAGGCCAAAGGCATAGGTCGGGTCGGCGATGCGCAGGAAGCCGAGCAGGAAGCGCCCGACCGCGTACCACGCAGCCGCGAGCCAGAAGATGAGCCCGTCGGGCAGTCCCCGGCCGCGCAGCGCGAGCGATGCCGCCACGCCGACGAGACTCCAGACGAGGTCATAGCCGACCGCGAGATGCACCGGTCCGGCCTGGCCGAGGCCGCCCTGCTCCGGCGGGAACGAGTATCCGACGCAGATGCCGAAGGGCGCGTCGCACGCGACGGCGTGGTGCTCGCCGTTGATGATGTCGCCGATCCGCCCGAGGGCGAAGCCGAGGAAGATGCCCGGTGCGGCCGCGTCCGCCCCGAATCCGATGGGGAGACGGCGTCGAATACCGACGAAGAGGCCGCCGAGCACGCCGAAGATCGCGGCGCCCCAGATCGCGATCCCGCCCTGCCAGATGAGCAGGATCTGCAGCGGATCCGAGAGATAGAACTGCCAGCGGTCGATCACGGCCACCAGCCGTGCGCCGAGGATCCCGGCCACGACGCCCCACGTCGCGACGGCCGTGGCGTCGTCCTCAGAGATGCGTGAACGGATGAGCCGCAGCGGGAGCCACACGCCGAACAGGATGCCGACGGCGGTGAAGATGCCATGCCACGCGATGGCGAACGGACCGAGATGAATGTTCGGATCGAATGGGATGGTGATCACGGGCGGTTATGCGACGTGCTGGCGGGTCCTGCCGCGGCTCGCGGAAACCGCGGCGCTCCTCTCGCCGCGTCATCCGCCAGCGCGGGCTCGCTTAGCGCCCGTGACACTTCTTGAATTTCTTACCCGAGCCGCACCAGCATGGGTCATTGCGACCCAGCTTCGCCTTGCCCGTGCTTGTGGTCGGCGTCTGCTCGTCGCGGTTCGTCCTCAAGTCCGCTCGGCCCGTCGTCGTCGTTCCGTTCCCTGATGTCGACGTCGTCTGCGGCGCGCTTCCCTGCTGCTGCTCGGTCTGCTCAGCCTGCTCGGCGGTCCGTACTGACACTCGCAGCACCGTCTGGGCGACGCCGGTGGCAACACGGGCTTGCATCTGCTCGAAATAGTCGTGCGCCTCGC
>JBDUCG010000140.1:0-5396 GCA_040003565.1 Chloroflexota bacterium
CACGCGGTCTGGGCGCTCGACGAGGCTGGGTTCCGCGCGGTGATCGCGCCGCGCCTCGCCGACATCTTCCGCGCGAACTGCCTGAAGAGCGGCTTCGTGCCGGTCGAGATCGACGCCGATGCGGCATCGGAGCTGATGCGGCTCGTACAAAGCGACCCCACGACGGAGATCACGATCGACCTCGAGCGCCGCACGGTCGAAGCGCCGGGTGTGCGCGCGAGCTTCGCGCTCGACGATCACGCGCGCGAGCGTCTGCTCCAGGGCCTCGACGACATCGCGGTGACGATCGCGCACGCCGACGAGATCGCGGCGTACGAGTCCGCGCGAGCGAGCTGGTTACCGAGCCTGCGCGACTGACACCATGCGGCGCGGCATAGGATTCGGCTTCACCAAGGAGGTGTCCCATGGCGGCAACACGACAGGCCCGGGCGAAATGGAACGGCGATCTCGCGACGGGCAGCGGCGAGGTCAGCGCGGTCTCCAGCGGCAAATTCAATTCGCTCCCCGTCTCGTGGGGCGCGCGGACGGAGTCCCCGCAGGGCAAGACCAGCCCCGAGGAGCTGCTCGCCGCGGCGCACGCGAGCTGTTTCGCCATGGCGCTCTCCGCGGGTCTCGCGAAGAACGGCACGCCGCCCGAGACGCTCGAGGTCACGTCAACCGTCACGTTCGACAAGGTCGGTGATGACTGGACGGTGGTCTCCAGCGCGCTCGAGGTCACGGGTGCGGTGCCTGGCCTCGACGCGGCCGGCTTCGCGAAGGCCGCGGAAGGCGCGAAGGACGGCTGCCCGATCTCACGGGCGCTGAAGAACAACGTGAAGCTGTCGGTCCGAGCCAACCTCGCTCCGTAGCGCGAGGTTGTCGCGGGCGACGGCGCTCTTACCCGACCTCTCGCCGCTCCGCCGTCATCGGTCATTCCGCCTTCTCTGGTCCGGTCAGCTGGTGTCGCAGGCCGGCACGCAGATCCGCATCGTCGCGCTGCCGTACCAGGTCTACTTGCTCACGGGCTCGTCGCTGCACGTCGGTCTCATCGGATTGTTCCAGGCGATCCCGCTCCTCGCCCTCACGCTGTTCGGCGGCGTGATCGCGGACCGCGTCGATCGCCGCCGTCTGCTCATCGCGACGCAGAGCGGACTCATGGTCACGTCGCTCGTGCTCGCGTTCGCCACGCAATTCGGCTTCGCCGAGCTATGGATCCTGTACGCACTCACCGCGCTCTCCGCGGGCTTCTCGGCGATCGATCAGCCCACGCGCGGCGCGCTCGTGCCGACGCTCGTCGATCGCGCCGACCTGCCGTCCGCCATCGCGCTGAATCAGATGCTGTACCAGACCGCCGCGGTCGTCGGGCCTGCGCTCGGCGGCGTGGTCATCGCCTCGTACGGCGTGGCGGCGGCGTATTGGCTGGACGCCGTGAGCTTCGCAGCCGCGATCGCGGCTGCCGCTGCGATCCGCACGCCACCGCGCGTCCCGGCGGTGCACCTCCCGATCCTGCAGTCGCTTGTGGAGGGCGTGCGCTACGTCGCCGGTCATCGGCTGCTGCTTTCGTCGATGTCGATGGATCTCGCGGCGATGCTCCTCGCCTCACCGCGCGCGCTCTTCCCGTTCTATGCCGAGCAGGTCTTCAAGGTCGGCGCGCAAGGACTCGGTCTCCTGTACGCGGCGCCCGGCGTCGGCGCGCTCATCGCGGTGTTCACGTCAGGGTGGGTCGGTCGCGTTCGGCGTCCCGGCGTCGCGGTGATGATCGGCGTCTGCGCCTGGGGCATCGCGATCGCCGCGTTCGGGCTGATGACCCAGGGACTGTTCGTCCTCGGTCTGCTCCTCGTCGCGCTCGCCGAAGCGGCCGACCTCGTCGCGACGATCTTCCGGCACACGATCCTTCAGGGCGTCGTGCGTGAAGAGCTGCGCGGACGGCTCACCGCGATCAACGGGATGTTCGTCATCGGTGGTCCGAATCTCGGACAGGTGCGCGCCGGTGCGGTCGCGGCGCTGACCTCACCGCAGTTCGCGGTGATCAGCGGCGGCATCTCATGTGTCATCGCTGCGTTCGGTATCGCGCTGTGGGCGCCGGAGCTGCTGCGCTACACGAGGCCGGTCGCAGCGGAGGAATCGTCCGCCGCTACTTGACCGTGACCACCCAGTACACGCCGAAGTCTTCCATCCACTGCGCGCCCTCGACGAGCGGCCGTAGGTAGAGGCGATACGTTCCGGGCGTCGTCGGCGCCTGGATCGTGAACTGGAACCACGCGACCTGACCGGGTCCGACGTACTCGGCGGGCTGCGAAGCGATGCGGTTGTAGCGCGGCCATCCGGTCGCCGGCGTTCCCAGCTGTCCGTCGCCGCCGAGCGGTGTCGGGCGATCCTGTCCGGGCTCCGGACCCCACGTACCGAGATACGCGACCTCGCCCATGCGACCCGAGACCCAGCCGAACGAGCCGCTGTTCTTGTACGCCACGACCGCGGTGGACGTCTCGCCCGCGCAGAGCGTCGGATACCCGCTCTGTCCGAACCACGAAGCGTGGAATCCACGAACGCCCTGAGGAACGCTCGCCGGCGGCGCGATGCCGGGACCAACGCTCGCGCATCCGACCGGTGCCGTGGGTGTGGGCGACGGGCTCGGTGAAGGCGACACGCTCGGTGACGGTGCCGGCGTCGGCGAGGGGCTCGGCGATGGCGCGGGCGCGCTGCTCTGACCCATCGTCGCGAGACGGCCGGTGATGACGTCGGCGGTCCCGAGCGTCTCTCCCGCCGCATCGACGCGGTAGTTGTTCGAGGCCAGATCGACGAAGGCGAACCAGCCCTTTCCGTCGGTCTTCGCGGAGCGGACGATCGCGCCGCTCGCCTGAGCGAACAACAGGACGGTCGCCTGCGCGAGGACGGTGCCGTCGCTCGATATCGCGATGCCGCGGAGGTGACCGGTCGTGGGCTGCGTCTTCCACGGCATCGGCGGAACGTTCGTCGTGTCCGCGAAGATCGGCGGCACGACCGCGTCGTATGACGACGGCTGCGTCAACGCGCGCTCCAGCTCGGCGCGGCTCGCGGCGCTGGAACGCGTCCCCGCGTCGGTCATCGCGTCGGGCGTCCGGTACGAATACCCGACCCAGCCCGCGCCGTAGTTGCCCGCGGTCGACGGCGCGACCGCGGTGCGCACCTGGCGCACGGTCGCGGCGATGTCGTTCAGATACGGGGCCGACCCGATCGCGGCCTGGCGGCCGTGCTGCTGGTCCTTCGCGAAGTCACTCCAGTCCTGATACATCTTTCGCTGATCGCTCGGGCTGGTCTGGTCGCGCTTGTAGTTCATCGGGATGTTGAGATCGAGGATGCCTTCGCGCATCCAGCCGTCCCAGTCCTGCAGCATCTCCGCGTACGCGCGCGTGTTCTGCCAGCCACCCTGCACCTGCGGCCCGTTGCCGTAGGTGATCGTGTCGGCGCTCACGCGCACGCTCGGCCGGATCGCGTAGCTCTCGATGTAGACCTTGCGCACGATGTTCGTGATCTGATCGCGGCGCCACTGCGCCCACTGCGGATCGTTCGGGAACGGTCGATCGGTCCGTCCGTATGCCTGCTGGAAGCGGGCGATCGCGACCGGGTTGTAGCCCCAGGTGGGCTGTCCGACCTGGCTGTTGCCGTCGGGGTAACGGATGCGGTCGAGGTTGATGCCGTCTACGGCGTAGTTCGCGACGATGCTCGTCGCCGTATCGACGATCCACTGCGCCGCGTCGGGGTGGCCGGGGTCGACGAGATAGTCCGTCCCGGACTGCGTGATCCCGTCATCGCGCGACATGAGCCAGTTCGCATAGCCGGTGGCCGACGGTCCGTGGAGGTTGAAGGCGTGCGCCGGTGATGCGGGAGCGGGCATGCCGCTGCGCCAGAACGCGGTCGCGATGACCCACGCGTGGACCTCGATGCCCTGCGCGTGCGCCTTGTCGATGAGCGTCTGCAGCGGATCGAACGGGAACGACGCCACGCCGGCCTGGTCGGTGCGCGGCACCGATGCGCGGTTGCAGAAGCAGTCGCCGCGTCGGACCGCCTGCACGACGATCGCATTCATGTGCGCGGCCTTCGTCGCGGCGACGATCGTGTCGATCCGTGGCGCGTCGAAGAGGTCGTCGCCGAAGGCGTCGACCCAGTACGCGCGGAGCTGACCCCCAGGTGGGGTCGAAGAGTCGAACTCCGCCGAGTTCACCTGCTGGGGGAGCCACGCAAGCGCCAATACGGCGACGAGCGCCAGCCCAACCTTCCTCACTACTCAGGTAACGATGAGGCAACGGCGTGTGTCGCGGGCGGGTGATTTTTAGTTCTTTCTTCTCCCCCCACATGGCCGTGGGGCGGCCGAGCGAGCACCGTCTCTAGACTCGCGTTCATGCCACGTCCGTTTCGTTTCGCTGTAACGGCGCGTTGGGCGGGCACCGGCGCGCGCTGGCGTGACGTCGCGCGACGCGCTGAGGATCTCGGTTATGACGTGCTTCTCGTCACCGACCACATGGGTCCGCAGCTGGCACCCATACCAGCGCTCATGGCCGCGGCCGATGCGACGACACGGCTGCGCGTCGGCAGCTTCGTGTTCGCGAACGACTACCGAAATCCGGTGATGCTCGCGAAAGAGGTCGCCACGATCGATGTGCTCTCGGGCGGCCGCGTCGAGGTGGGCATCGGCGCCGGCTGGAACACCAACGACTACCGCGAGCTCGGCATCCCGTACGACGCGCCCGCGGTGCGCGTGAGCCGGCTCGAGGAATCGGTCGTTCTGCTGAAGCGCCTCTTGAGCGAGGAGACCGTCGACCACACGGGCAAGCACTACACGGTGCGGGGCGCGAAGATCCTGCCGCGGCCGCTGCAGCGACCGCATCCGCCGCTGATGATCGGCGGCGGCGGGCCGCGGGTGCTGCGCCTCGCGGCGCGCGAGGCCGACATCGTCACGTTCGCGCCGCAGGTCAACGCGAGCGGCCGGCCGCGCCTGGACGCGATCACCGAGAAGGCGCTCACGGAGCGCGTGATGCGCTTTCGCGCTGTCGCGGGCGAGCGCGTCGACAGCATCGAGCTCAACGTCTTCGTGCTCGACGCCGCGGTCACCGATCGCGCCCGCTCGCTCATGGCCGCCGTCAGCGGGTACCTGCGCCGGGCCGCGAACGGCCTGGTGCGCAGCCCCTTCGTCCTGTACGGGTCGCGCGCATCGCTCCGCGAGCTGCTCCTCGAGCGCCGCGAGCGCCTCGGCATCAGCTACATCTCGGTGCCGGGCAACGCGATGCGCGAGTTCGCGCCGATCGTCGCGGAGCTGCGCGGGACCTAAGGCGTTTTCGTCGGCGCGGGCGTGTTCGTCCGCGGCGGCGTGGGTGCCGCGGTGGTCGGCGCCACAGTCGGCGTGACCGTGGGCGCAGCCGTGGTGGCGGCGGGGGTCGCGG
>JBDUCG010000141.1:0-5340 GCA_040003565.1 Chloroflexota bacterium
AGCAGGATCGGCTTCCGGCCCTTGTAGCCCAGGGCCTCGAACGTGTCGATCGCGGAGCGCGAGTTCGCGACCGTCGCGTTCATGTACGTGACCACCATGAGGATGATGTTCGCGGCGTCGAGGATCGCGAGTGCGTCCTCGGTCAGCCGCGATGGTGTGTCGACGATCACGTAGTCGTGGCTCTCGGCGAGCATGTTCATCGCGGTGCCGATGTCGTTCCCCTGCACGAGGTCGACCTCTTCTGGCTTCGCGGGCGCGAGCAGCACGTGCACGCCGGACGGACCTTCCCAGAGCACCTCGGTCAGCGACGTGCGCATCGCGCCCGCGGTCGGCAGATCGATGAACGATCTCGTCGCGGGCGGGATCTGCATCGCGTGGCGCACCGCGCCGAACTGCATCACGCCGTCCATCAGGGCGACAGACTTTCCCTGACGTCGGAGCACGCACGCGAGATTCACCGCGAGGGTCGTCTTGCCGGTGCCGCCCTTCGGCGAATAGACCGCGATCATCAGACCGTTCTGAGGTCGCGCCGCTTTTCCGACGCCGAGCACCTCGGCCAGCTCGTTCGCACCGCCGGGCAGCACAAAGACCGCATCGATCGACGCCTCGGCCTTGGGGTCGAGAGGCTTCTGCGGGACGGTGACCATGATGATCCGCGTGCCCGGGGACGCGGTGCGGATGCGCTTGGCGATGTCCACCGCGGTGACCTTGCCCTGGAGCAGCGAGTCGATCATGACGATGTCCGGCTTCTCCGTCGTGATCTGCGCGATCGCGGCATCCGCCTGGCTCTGCACGCCGGCGACCTCGATCTCCTTCTCGCGGGCGAGCATCGTCTGCAGGTGCTGCGCGACCTGCGGCAGATCCTCGATGAGAAGAACGCGCTTCATGCGGTGGGGAGTCTAGTGGAGCGAGCGCGGCGAAGTCCCACGGAGGCAGCGATCGCCAGCATCGCAGCGAGCGCGATGAACGAGAGACCGACCCGAAGTGTGACGCCCTGCCAGTACCAGTCCGGGTACAGACGCACGAGGTTGCTGGTCGCTGGGTCGAAAAGAAAGTTGCCCTGCGGAAAAAAGATCTCATGGAACAGCAGGAAGGCCTGCTCGAACGCGAAGGCTGCGACGATGCCAACGGCGGCGACGCCGGCGCCGGCGGCGATCGCGCCGTCGCGCACGAGCCTGAACATCGCTTCCGCACTGTGTGCCCGCGCGCGTTGCAGACGGATAGCCATGACGAAGAGCCCGGCCGGGATGAGGATCTTCGCGCCATCGAACACGCGCCGGACGTCCGTCATGTGCGAGACCTCGTCGGCGGTGTAGAGCGAGGCGAGGTCCGGCGGATCGGCGCGACCGCCGGTCTCGTACTCGGACCAGGCGCGGTGCTGCTCCCCGAGCGCAGTGAGATCGAGCAGCACGCTGTTCGTGCCGGTCCCGTGGTCGTAGAACGTCGCGCCCGCGACGCCGGCCGCGCGCGCCATATCGACGTACGCGCCGACCCCCGACCACAGCAGCGCGAGAAGCACGAGTCCGGACATCGCGAAGCCGATGGCAAAGAGCGCGGTCTCGATCCGTCCCGGTGTCGGGCTCGCGCGGGGAATATTCACGCGGGGATCGCGCCCAGGCCGGGCCGCTCCGAGAACACGAAGCGTCCGTTCACGACCGGCACGGCACGGAAGGGGTCGTCGACGATGAGGAGGTTGCCATCGAGATCGGCCCACTCGACGGAAGGCGCGAGATGCGCCGCAGCCGCGATCGCCACGCTCGTCTCCGCAGCCCGGCACCCGAGCATCACCTTCATGCCGAGCTCGTGAGCGCGCGCGATCATCGCGCGGGCTTCGGCGACGCCGCCGCACTTCTGCAGCTTCACGTTGATGCCGTCGCACGCCCCGGCGAGTCGCTCGACGTCGGGAAGGCGCACCGCCGCCTCGTCGGCGACGATCGGCAGCGCCGACCGCTCACGCACGTAGCGCAGCCCGTCGATGTCGTCGGTCGGGGTGGGTTGCTCCACGAACTCGATGTCGAACGGTGTCATGCGTTCGATGCGTGCCGGAGCCTCGGCGGGCATCCAGGAGGCGTTCGGATCGACGCGGATCGTCCCGTCGAAGCGTTCGCGTATGAGCGACAGGATCTCGACATCGGTGTCGCCGTGGCCGAGCTTCACCTTGAGGACCCTGAATCCTTTGATGCCCGCGGCCGCGGCCCGCTCGGCCATCACGGGCGGCTCGGCGATCCCGATGGTGAAGGACGTCGGGGGGGCGTCGCGGCCGGCGAGGCCGAGGAAGGTCCGCAGCGGCACGCCGGCGGCCTGCGCCGCGCGGTCATGCCCCAGGATGTCGAGCGCGCACGCGGCGGCTCCGCCGTGCGGGAAACGCGCGTCGAGGCGCTGCCTGAGTGTCGCGAGATCGCTGGCGTCCTCGGGCACGAGATTCGTTGCGCCGCGCACCTGCGCCTCGAGCGACTCGGTCGTCTCGTTGAAGAATGGATCCGGCGACGCCTCGCCCCGGGAGATGCGTCCGCCCTCATCCAACTCGATGAGGACGACGCGCTTCTCCGTGCGCACCGCGCGAGAGATCTGGAACGGCACCTCGAGGTGGACGTCGACGGTCCGGACCGTGAACTTCATGACGTCTTCGTGGCCGTGCCGCGGCCACGCGCGTTTATGAGCGCGCGCGCGAGCCGGTCGGCGCCCTCGCTGCCCTCGCGGATCGGGTCGGCAGCCGGGAGATGCGTGGCGGCTGACGCGTTCTGTATCCAGGTGAGGGCGAGGTCAGGCGGGTCTGCGTTGAGCAGATCGCCGGTGTTCAGGGCAACGGCTACCACGCGCGCGGGTGGATACCCCGGCGGCCTGCGCCACGCGGCGGCGTCCTCGTAGATCCGCACGAGCTCGCGCAGCGAGCGGATCGGCAGACTGGTCTCGTCGTAGCCCTTCAGCGTCGCCCGCATCGCGTTGTGGCACAGCACCATCAGGTCGGGCGCTGATCCGTGAAGCAATCCGAGCGTGACGCCGGAGAAGCCGGGATGCGTCAGCGCGCCCTGGCCCTCGACGATCACCCAGTCCGCGTGCTCGGCGGCTTCGCAGACCATCTGCTCCGCCGCGCCGGCGATGAAGTCGGCGACGACCGCGTCGACCGAGATGCCCTCGCCCGCGATCGCGATGCCCGTCTGGCCGGTCGCGACGAACGCCGCCTTCTCGCCCAACCGCCGCAGCGCGTCGACGATCTCGAGCGACGCGGTCATCTTGCCGACGGCGGCGTCCGATCCGACCGTCAGCACGACGGTCGAGCCCTCGCGCGGCCGGCGATGGCCGCCGATCGGCAGGTTGTCGGGCGGTTCGCGGAGCTCGCGCACCGTGGCGTTCCCGCGCTTCGCGGCGTCCGCGAGGCGCTCGTCGCGAAGCACGCGCTCGTGCAGGCCGTTCCACACCGACACGCCGCGCTCGAGCGCGCGCGCGAGGAACGGCCGGTATTCGTCGGGGATCCGTCCGCCGGCCGCAGCGGTCCCGACGAGTAGCACGTCGGCGCCGCGCGCGACCGCCTCATCGACCGTCGCGACGACCGGCACGCCGCGCCCGACGCCGACGTGGTCAGCCGCGTCCGTGCCCGCTCGCGTGGAATCCACGACCGCGACGATCTGATAGCGCGCGTAGCGCAGAACTCCGATCGCCGTCTTCGCGGTCGCCGGCGTGAACAGACCTTCGGCCAAGATCGCTACGCGGGGGGTCGTCACGCGCCTCCCAGATCCGGGCCGAGCCGCAGGAATCGGCCGTGTCGCTCGGGCGCCGTCTCGCCAGCCTCGAGCGCCACGCCGCCGTTCACGACGACGTGCTCGATGCCTTCGGGATATCGGTGCGGATCGTCGTACGTCGCGACGTCAGCGACGCGCTGCGGGTCGAACACGACGAGGTCGCCCCACGCGCCGACGCGGATCTCGCCGCGGTCGACCAGCCGGAGGTGCGTCGCGGTCAGCGAGGTCATCTTGCGCACCGCATCCTCGAGCGTGAGGACGCGCTCGTCGCGCGCGTATCTCCCGAGCACGCGCGGAAAGGTGCCGTACGAACGCGGGTGCGGCTTTCCGAAGGAGAGCGGTCCGTAGGGCGCGTTCGCGGAGGAGTCGCTTCCGATGGCGACGTAGGGCTTCGCCATGACGAAGCGCACGTCGTCCTCGTTCATCGAGTGGTGGACGATCGCGACATCGCCGTCGTGCTCGACCAGCGTGTCGCACGTCCACTCCAGCGGATCTTTCCCCGCCTCGCGCGCGAGTTCCGCGACGGTGCGGCCGCTGTATTCCGGACGACGGCGGGCGCGCGCGATGACGATGCGGTCCCAGTTGCGACCGGTCTCGACGTACTCGTCGCGGATGCGCGCGCGCACCGTCGGATCTTTGAGACGCTCGCACATCGCCAGACGACCACTCTCGTGGGCCCAGTTGGGGATCGTGACCGCAAGGCCGGTGGAGGACGCGGTGTATGGGTATTGGTCGGCCTGGACTTCGAGACCCGCGCCGCGGGCAGCCTCGATCGTCGCGGTCGACTCCTTCACGCGCCCCCAGTTCTTCGGGCCGGACGCCTTGTGATGCGAGAGCTGCACGCGCACCCGTGACCGCCGGCCGATCTCGAGGTTCTCCTCGACGGCTTCGAGCAGGCGGTCGCCCTCGTTGCGGATGTGGCTGGCATACAGGCCACCCTTCTCCTGAACGACCGCACAGAGTGCCGCGAGCTCGTCGGTCGTCCCGTACGCGCTCGGCGGATAGATGAGGCCGGACGCGAGGCCGATGGCGCCTTCGTCCATCGCGCGCCCAAGCAATGCCTTCATCGCACCGAGCTCCTGTTGGCTCGGTGGGCGGTCCACCGCGCCCATCACGCACTTGCGAAGGGTCCCGTGACCGACGAACGAGCACAGGTTGATCGCGGGTCGCGCCGTGTCGCAGGCGTCCGCGTACTCGCTGAACGTCGACCAGGTGCGCTTCGTATCGAGGACGGCCAGCGCGCGGTCGAGCTCCTCGGCCGCGAGCCCGCTGACCGGCGCCGACGAGCCGCCGCAGTTGCCGCACACCACGAGCGTCACGCCCATGTGGAGCGCGCTCTCGAATGCGTCGTTGACGAAGACGCTGTTGTCCGAATGCGAGTGGATGTCGATGAAGCCGGGCGCGACGACGCGGTCGCGAGCGTCGATCATCCGCGTCGCGCGCCGTCCGGCAACGTCGCCGACGTCGGTGATGCGGCCGTCGGTCACGGCGACGTCGGCGCGCACGCCGGGAGCACCGGTGCCATCGATCACGAGCCCGCCGCGTATGAGGAGGTCGGTCAACTCCTGCGCTCGCGGTCGGCGCCGCGCTCGCGGCGACG
>JBDUCG010000142.1:0-5303 GCA_040003565.1 Chloroflexota bacterium
TCCATGAAGTGCGACGCCGGCTTCCCGAGCTTCGTCGCCATGTGTTCGAGGGACTTCATCGCCGGGCGGATCTTTCCGAGCTCGATGGCGCTCACGTGCGCGCGCGTGTAATAAGGAGCGCCCAGCTGCGCCTGGCTCAGGCCCGCCTCAACACGCGCTTCCCGGAGTCGCTGACCAAGCTGCCGGAGCGCTGGCGAGTCGGGGGCGGCTCGGCGCTGCCGAGTGCGCGTGGGCACGGCGCGAGACGCTACGCGTGGTCCGGGGCGGCGTCAACTGTAAATCGACAGCGCGTTCTCTTTAGAGACGGACGACGGGCGGGTTCGCGGGATCTTCAAAGTGCGTCGTGTCGATGAAGCGAAGCTTGCCGAGACGGCGGTCCATGAGCACCGAGTGCGTCCGAGCGCCGCCGGCGAAGAAGCGGACGCCCTGCAGCAGGTCGCCGTCGGTCACGCCGGTCGCGACGAAGCGAACGTCCTTTCCGCTGGCCAGGTCGTCGGTGCGGTACACGCGGCCGTCGTCGATCACGCCCATACGTTTCGCGCGCTCGCGCTCCTCGTCGCTGCGGAACTTGAGGCGACCGAGGATCTCGGCACCAAGGCACTTCAGCGCAGCTGCAGCGAGCACGCCCTCGGGCGCGCCGCCCGTGCCCATCACCGCGTGCACGCCGGTACCCGCCACGGCGACGGAGATCGCAGCCATGAGATCGCCGTCCTCGATGAGCTTGATGCGCGCGCCGGCGGCGCGAAGCTGCGCGACCAGCTCGGCGTGGCGCGGCCGGTCGAGAACGACGACGGTGAGATCGTCGACGTCGCGGTTCAGCGACTGCGCGATGATCTTCAGGTTCTCGGCGACGGGACGATCGAGATCGACCTTTCCTGCCGCGGGCTTCCCGACGACGAGCTTCTCCATGTAGGTGTCGGGCGCGTGGAGCAGGCCGCCCGGCTCGGACACCGCGATCGTCGCGAGCGCGTTCGCGCGTCCCTTCGCCACCGGATTCGTGCCCTCCAGCGGGTCGACCGCGATGTCGACCTCGGGGCCGTCGCCGCGTCCGACCTTCTCCCCGATGTACAGCATCGGCGCCTCGTCGCGCTCGCCTTCGCCGATCACGACGGTGCCGTGGAACGCGACCTCGTCCATCGCCTTGCGCATCGCCTCGACCGCAGCCTCGTCGGCGCGGTCGTTGTCGCCATGGCCCATCCAGTGCGCCGCAGATATGGCCGCGGCCTCGGTGATGCGCACGAGCTCGAGGCTTGAGGTCCGATCGGTGGGGACGGGCGGGCCGAGCACGGGGCTAGACCCTACCGGCTTCCGCGTGTGGCTGCACGACCCCGGACCAGTCGCTCGGCGGCGTCCTCGATGCGCGGAAGCGGGTCGCGCATCGCCGCGTCACGGTCCGCGTCCGCCTGTCCCGCGAGCGTCTCGATAGCGTCGACCCCCGCGTCGCGCATCATCTCGTGCCCGGGACCGAGGATTCCCGCGACCGCGACGACGGCAACGCCGCGACGTTTCGCCGCGACGGTCACCGCATGCGTGAGCTTGCCGTAGATGCTCTGGCCATCGATGCGTCCTTCCCCCGTGATCACGAGATCGGCTCCGACGAGCCGTTTGTCGAAGCCGACGGCGTCGAGGACGAGCGCGGATCCGGAGACGAGTCGCGCGTCGAGAAAGGCAATGAGGCCAGCGCCAAGGCCGCCGGCCGCGCCCGCGCCGGGAACGCTGCGAACATCGCGACCGACGAACGCCTCGACGACGTCCGCGTAGCGCGTGAGCGCCGCCTCGAGCTCGCGCTGGATCTCGGGTGTCGCGCCCTTCTGTGGTCCGTACACCGCCGTCGCGCCCTCGGGACCGAGCAGCGGATTACGCACATCGCACGCGACATCGATCGCCGGCCGGATGAGCCGTGGATCGGTCTGGCCCTCGATGCGCGCGAGACGCGCCAGCGCGCCGCCACCTTCCGGCAATTCGTCACCGGCCGCATCGAAGAAGCGGTAGCCGAACGCGCGCGCCATGCCTGCGCCACCGTCGTTGGTCGCGCTGCCGCCGATGCCGATCACGATGCGCTGCGCGCCCGACGCGGCGGCCGCGATGATGAGCTCGCCCGTTCCGCGGGTGGACGTGACGCGCGGATCGCGCTCGTTGTCTCTGAGGAGCGGCAGTCCGCTGGCCGCAGCCATCTCGAGCACGGCCGTAGTGCGGTCGCCGAGCACGCCCCACTGCGCGTCGATCTCACGTCCCAGCGGATCGTGCACGCGCGCACTCCGCATCTCGCCGCCGGTCGCGCGCACGAGGGCAAGCGCCGTCCCCTCTCCCCCATCGGCGAGCGGCAGCTCGACGCACTGTGCGCGTGGCCACACGCGCCGCACGCCGCGCGCGATCGCGCTCGCGACGGCGATCGCATCGGCGCTCCCTTTGAACGATTGGGGAGCGATCACGACCCGCGGCGCGTCGCGCTCGGGCACGCGGGAATGATAGATACGATGCGGACGTTCCTCCGACGTGCCCCCTAGACTCGGAAGCACGTGACCCTCACGACCGGGCCAGAGGCGGGCTGTACCCCGCGCGCCCCCGCCGAGCTCTCCGGAGCGTGGTCCGCCGTCGCAGAACGGCGATCGCCGGCCAGCATCTTCCTCACTCCGGAGTGGATAGCGGTGGCGCGCACGCACGACAGCGCCGAGGCGCTGACGCTCGCCGTGGGCGACCCGCCGAACGGTGTCGCGGCGCTTGCGCGCGACGCTGACGGCACACTCCGCTTCGCGGGCGGCGAGCTGACCGACGAGCAGGACGTCGTCGCACCCGGGGGCGAGGAGCATGCGGTCGCGAGCACGGTCGCCCGCTGGATCGCCGGCGCGTCGCCCCGGAAGGTGCGGCTGGAGTTCGTCCCCGAGGACGTGCCGACGCTCGGAACGATGGCGGCGGTCCTTGGCGAACACGGATATCGCGTACAGCGCTCGCGACTCATAACCAGCCCGCGGCTCCCGCTGCCCGGCGACTTCGAGACGTACGTCCAGGGACTTGGCAAGAAGGAGCGTCACGAGCTGCGTCGGAAGATCCGTCGCCTCGAGAACGCGACGCAGGCGACGTTCCGCTGGGCGACCGAAGCCGAGCGTGGCACGACGCTCGATCGCTTCTTCGCGCTGCATCGGCTCTCGCGCGGAGAGAAAGCGGACTTCATGACGACAGACGTGGAGCGCTTCTTCCGCGACATCGCCGACGCGCTCGCGCCACTCGGTCGCCTGCGTCTCGGCGTCCTCCGCGCGCACGACGAGGATGCCGCCGTGCTCTTCGCGTTCGCGTACCGGGGAACTCTCGCGCTCTACAACGCCGCGTACGACCCGGCGCTCGCGTCACTCTCGATCGGCATCGTCAGCCACGCCTGGGCGATCCGCGAAGCGATCGGCGAGCGCTTCGATACGTACGACCTCCTGCGCGGGGACGAGCCGTACAAGTACGACCTCGGCGCGACGGATCGCTGGCTCGGTCGTCTCGAGGCGGTGCTGCCATGACCCGCCGCATCGCGATGCTGTCGGTGCACGCCTGCCCGCTCGCGAAGCTCGGCGGCCGCGACTCGGGGGGCATGAACGTCTACGTGCGCGAGCTCGCTCGCGTGCTCGGCCAGCGCGGCATCGAGGTCGACGTCTTCACCCGCTGGCGCGAGAAGTACGACCCACGCATCCAACAGCTCGGCGAGAACGCGCGAGTGATCCACATCGAATCCGGCCCGATCGGGTACTGGCCAAAGATGGACGTCTACGATCACCTCGACGAATTCACGGCGAAGCTCGACGAGCACGTCGCGGCGGAGGGCCGCTCGTACGACCTCATCCACGCGCATTACTGGCTCTCGGCCGGCGTCGCGCGCACGCTCGCCGCACGCTGGCGCGTGCCGCGCATCCAGATGTTCCACACGCTCGGTCTGGTGAAGCGCGAAGTCATGGACGAGGACATCGACGGCGAGAGCGACGTGCGCGTCACCATCGAGCGTCAGGCCGTCCGAGAGTCCGCGGCTGTCGTCGCGGCGAGCGAGATCGAGCTCGGCGAGCTGCGCGATCTCTACGGCGCGGATCCGTCGAAGGTCCACATCATTCCGTGCGGCGTGGATCCGACGCTGTTCCATCCGATCCGGCAAGCGGACGCACGCGAGCGCCTCGGACGCGACCAGTGCCAGCGGATCGTTCTGTTCGTGGGTCGCATCGAGCAGATCAAAGGGATCGACGTGCTGCTTCGCGCGCTCGGACTGCTCTTCATCCGGAGGCCGGACCTGCGCAGTGATGTCTGCCTCCTCGTCGTCGGTGGCGCGCTTGATCCCGGGGACGACGCGCCCGAGACCGAAAAGATCCAGGAGCTCCGCCGCTTGGTGCACGAACACCGCATGGAGGCCAACGTCAACTTCGTCGGCTCGCTCGACCAGGAAAGCCTCGCGCTGTACTACGCCGCCGCCGACGTGTGCGCGGTGCCGTCGCTGACCGAGTCGTTCGGTCTCGTGGCGCTCGAGGCGATGGCCTGCGGCACGCCAGTCGTGGGAACGCGCGTCGGTGGGCTGCAGACGCTGATCGAGCACGGCGAGTCGGGCCTGCTCGTTCCCGCCGGCGACGACCAGGCGCTCGCGGACGCGATCGAGCAGGTTCTCACTGATCACCGGCTGCGGATGCACCTCGCGCACGGAGCGCGCGACCGCGCCGAGCACTACACCTGGCAGAACGTCGGCGAGAAGATCTCTGCGCTCTACGACTCCGTTCTGGCATCCTCTCGGACAGTGGAGGTCTAGCCGTGCCCGAGGCGTTCGCTATCCCCAAGCGCGCGATGGCAGTCGTCGCCCATCCCGATGACGTCGACTTCGGCGCCTCGGGCACCCTCGCCGGCTTCATCGAGCGCGGCACGCACGTCACGTACTGCCTGCTCACCAGCGGGGACAAGGGCACGCATGATCCGAAGATGCCGCCCGAGACTCTTGCGGCGACCCGCGAGAAGGAGCAGCGCGCCGCGGGTGAGGCGATCGGCGTGAAGGAGTTCGTGTTCCTGCGGCACCATGACGGCGAGCTCGAGCGGTCCATGGCGCTGCGCGAGGAGGTCTGCCTCGCGATACGCGTGCACAAGCCCGACCTCGTCTTCACCAACGACCCATGGAGTCACTACCAGGTCCATCCCGATCACCGGGTCGCCGGCTGGTCAGGCATGGACGGCGTCATCGCGGCGCGCGACCACCTCTTCTACCCCGACCAGCTGGCGGGCGGAAGGCTCGAGAAGCACCGTGTCGCGCGGATCCTCCTCTTCGGCTCGCGCGACCCGAACATCTGGTTCGACAT
>JBDUCG010000143.1:0-5303 GCA_040003565.1 Chloroflexota bacterium
GATCGACCTGCGCGTCGGATGGGACGACGCCAGGCGCTAGGGCGGCGCCGCGGGCCAGCGATTCCGCGGCGAGCACGGCGGGCTCGGCCGCGATGACATAGCTCCCGCGGGGCGCGGAGAGGCGCGTGACGCGCTCGCGTCCACCTTCGTTCACCGCGACGACGAACATGCCATCGCGCCGCCCCAGCAGGCGCGCCGAGAGGGGCGCGAAAGTCTCGAGCAAGCGCGTGAGTCCAAGACGCGACGCGAGCGCGAGCGTCGTCGCGGCAAACGGCGCGTTCGGGTCCACCCAGAAGTCAACGCGGAGGAGGCTTGGCCACGATCGCGGGAGTAGGACTGTCGCGGCGTTGTCGACGCGGTGCCCGCGCCTCTGGCCGCCGGGGAACGCTCGCGACCGCGACCAATCGACCGACGCGAGGAAGGCGCGGACCGTCGCGGGGTTGCCCGTTTCCGCCGACGCCGGCGCGAGGAAGAGGTCGCACGTGCTGGGCGTCCGTGCGCCACTCGTGCGGATCGCGGCGGCGGCGACCGTGGCGATCGCGCTGCACGAGGTCAGGATCCGCACGCCCTTCTCGGCCGCCATGCCGTGCAGCGCGAGCACGGCCTCGGCGTAGGCGCGCGCATCGGAGAGGTCCACGACGTCGCAGCCACGCGCGATCGCCGCCTCCACGAGCGCCGTCGAGCGCATCTGGAACGGACCGGCGGTATCCACGATCACGTCATCCGCTCGCAGCGCGCTCAGGAGCGAGTCGCGATCTTCGACGTCGACGCGCAGGTCGCCCCGCGTGCGCGAGGCCACTACCGCCGCGATCCCAACGTCGGCGAGCCGGCGCGCGACGACGCGGCCGAAGAAACCTGTGCCGATCACGACGACGCGCCTCAGCGGAGCTTCACCGCGAGATACACGCACCACGGACAGAAGAGCGCGAAGAGCACGGCGGTCGAGGCCGCGGTGAGAAGCGGGATATTCGCGAGCGCGCCCACGCTGAGCAGGATGCCGGCGGCCCACATGACCGTCACCCACACGCGCTCTCGCATGTCGAGCGGCGTCGCTCGGGTCAGAAGGATGCCGCAGAGCGTGTACAGGCCATTCGCGATCCCGCCCGTGAGCGCGAACGCGAACGACGACGTCGCGATGTACGACTCGACCCCGCCAACGATGAGGATGAGCTCGGCGGTGACGTCCGCGATGAGTCCGAGCGCGCCGAGGATGAGCGCGTAATAGGAGCCGTTGACTCGGTCGCGCCACCACCAATCGAAGGAGAGCAGCGACAGCGCCGCAGCGATCCAGGTCAGCCAGCCAAGCCGCCACTCGAGCAGATGCGTCCCGATGTAGGTGAGGCGCTGCACCGGATCTGCGACGAGCGGCGTCGCCGGCGCGAGGACGAAGAGGAGCGCGAACGCGGCGGCGAAGTTGAGCGCCGCGCAGACGATGGGCGGGGCGATCCCCGCTCTCTTAGCCGAGGCGATAGCCGACGCCGCGCACGTTGGACAGCGACGGCGCACCCGCGCCGTCGAGCTTCGAGCGAAGGCGCGCCAGGTGCGCCTTGAGCCACTCGGGATCGGGATCGCGCTCCTCAGGCCATCCCGCGCGCAGCAGCGAGCGGCGGTCGATCACCTCGCCGGGATGTGCCGCGAGCGCCGCGAGCAGCCGGAACTCGGTCGGCGTCAGATCGAGAGACTCACCAGCGACTGTCGCCTGATGCGCGCGCGGGTCCACGGTGAGCTTGCCGATGGACGCCGCGGGTCGCGCGCGCGTCGCCGGCACGGCGCGCCGCAGCAGCGCGCGCACGCGGGCCGAAAGCTCCTTTTTGGAGAACGGCTTCTCGAGATAATCGTCCGCCCCGAGGTCGAGAAGGCGCGCCCGTTCGTCGCTGCCCTTCTCGCCGGTGAGCATGAGGATCGGCGTGGATGACGTGGCGCGGATCCGCCGGCAGACCTCGTCGCCGGACAGCTTGGGCAGGCCGCGGTCGAGGATGACGAGGTCGGGATTCTCTTCGCTGTGACGCCGGAGCGCGGCCTCGCCGTCGTACGCGGTCACCACTTCGTAGCCGTCCTCGCCGAGGAGCGCCGCCACCATCCCGACCATCGCGCGTTCGTCGTCGACGACGAGGATGCTGGTCACGCGCGCGCCTCGCCCATGAGCGGCACGCTGAAGGCGAACACGCCACCACCGCCGGGATTCTCCTCGTACCAGATGTCGCCGCCTTGGGCCTCGACGACGCGGCGGGACGCAAAGAGACCGATGCCGGATCCGGGGAGCTCCGCGTGCGCCGCCGCGCGCACATAGGGCTCGAAGATGCGCGCGCGGTCCTGCGGCTCGACGCCGGGTCCCTGGTCGATGACGCGAACGACGCCGCGATCGCGGCGGCGCTCGACCTTCACGCTGATCCGTGTCTCCTCGGGCGCGTACTTCGTCGCGTTATGTACCAGGCCCGCGAGCACCTCGGCGGTGCGGCGGCGATCTCCGCGTACCCAGATCGACGCGCCGTCGCGCGGACCGGCGAGGCGATGGCGGCGCGCGATCGGCGCAAGCTCCTTCAAGGTCGTGAGCGCCGTCGCGCGCAGATCGAAGCGCGCGCGGCGCAGCGTGAGGTCGGGATGCTCCACGCGTACGCCGGTGAGGATGCGGTCCACGAGCTGATCGAGGCGCACCACCTGGGCGACGGCTTCGTCGATCGGGATCTTGCGGTTCCCGTTCTTCTCCGCGAGCAGATCGAGGTAGCCGCGGATCACCGACAGCGGCGTGCGCAGATCGTGCGTGACGACCGCGACGAACTCGGTCCGCGCGCGCTCGAGCTCGCGCAGGCGGTCGGTGGTCTGGCGCTCGAGCGCGTACAGCGCGGCCTTGTCGATCGCGAGCGCGGCCTGGTTCGCCAGCGCGCCGACGAACGCGACCTCCTCGTCGGCCAGCTCAGTGCCGACGGGCACGCGCAGCGCGACCGCGCCGAGCAAACGGTCGCCGGCGAGGAGCGGAAGCGCGATGTGATCGCCCTCTACGATGGGACGCGCCTCTGCCATCGCGCGCCGCGCGACCGGTGGAAGCGATTTCCCGATGTCGCCGGAGCGGGCGCGTTCGCGGACGTCATCGCGCTCGCGGAGGTAAATGGCGCCGGCGGAGCCCGGATACACGCGCACCAGCCGGTCGACGATCAGCGCGAGGACCTCGTCGAGATCGAGCGTCGACGTGAGGACGTTCGAGACCTCGAACAGCGCGGACACCTCGCGCAGCTTGCTCTCCGATTCGCGCTGAAGGCGACCCTTCTCGATGATGCCCGCGACCTGATTCGCGATCGTCTGAAGGAAGTCGATCTCGGTACGGTCGAACGCCCGAGGCTCGACCGTCTGGACGTTCATCACGCCGATCACCTCGTCACGCGAGACGAGGGGGACCGACAGCATCGAAGTGAAGCGGTCGACGTCGACCGTGGGGACCTTCTTCCAGCGCGGCTCGGTGCGCACGTCGCGCACTGCGAGGGGCACGCGGGCGTTCGCGACCCAACCCGTGATGCCCTCTCCCACGCGCAGCGTCGCGCGCCCGACGGCACGCGGGTTCAGTCCATTCGTCGCGACGAGACGCAGCAGGCCTTCGCGTTTCTCAAGGAGATACAGACTCGACACCTCGGCGCTCATCGCGTCGGTCGTGCGGTCGATGACGATGCGAAGCATCTCGTCCCAGTCGCGCGCGGACGATGCGAGCTGGGCGACCTCATGCAGGAACGAGAGCTCCCGCAGCTTCCGTTCGGCGTCCACGGGCGTCATCTATCAAGGATAGGGACGCAACGGCAAATAGACTCGCCACATGCAGACCGTGATCCGCACCGAGAAGCTCACGAAGCGCTTCGGCGCGCTCGTCGCGGTCGACGGGCTCGATCTCGAGGTGCGCGAGGGCGAGGTGTTCGGCTTCCTCGGACCGAACGGCGCGGGCAAGACGACGACGCTGCGGCTGCTCTGCGCGCTCATCGGCGCGACCTCCGGAAGCGCCGAGGTCGCCGGCTACCGGCTGGGCCGGCAGGACTCGGAGATCCGCGCGTCGGTCGGCATCCTCACCGAGCAGCCCGGACTCTATGAGCGCCAGTCCGCATGGGACAACCTGGTGTTCTTCGCGACGCTCTACGGGCTCGACCGCACCAGCGCTGCGCGGCAGGCCGAGCACTTCCTGCGTCTCATGGGCCTGTGGGATCGGCGCGAGGAAGCCGTGGCCACGTTCTCGCGCGGCATGAAGCAGAAGATGGCGATCGCGCGCGCCGCGTTGCATGAGCCGCGGGTCCTATTCCTCGACGAGCCCACCACCGGCCTCGATCCCGACGCTGCCAAGACGGTGCGCGAGTTCATCGTCGCGGTACGGGGCCAGGGACGCACGGTGTTCCTGTGCACGCACAACCTCGATGAGGCCGATCGTCTCTGCGATCGCATCGCGTTCTTCCGACAGTCGGTCATCCGCATCGACACGCCGGAAAACCTGCGCGCGGAGCTGTACGGGCGCGCGACGGAGTTCCGGCTCATGCCGACGCCGCGCGCAGAGGACCTCGTGCGCGTGCAGGCCGTCGCCGGCGTGCGCGAGGCGCACCTGGAGAACGGATCGATCGTCGTGTCCGCCGCTGATCCGCTCCGCACGAATCCACTCCTCGTCCGTGCGCTCGTCGAGGGCGGCGCGCAGATCGCGTACGTCATCGAGCGCAAGGTGCATCTCGAGGACGTGTATCTGAGCATCGTGGAGGGCCACAAATAGCCACGCTCACGCTGGCGCGAACGCCGGAGCGCGGCGCGCTGGTCCGCGCCGTCTGCATCCGCGAGTGGCGCGAGGCGCTGGGCAACCGGCTGCTCGTCGCCATGACGCTGCTTCCGCCAGTCGTCATCCTCCTCGCGGGCATCGGTGCAGTCGCGGCGGCCGCTGCGAATCCGCCCAGCGACCGTGACGTTCAGGCGATGTATGCCGCGGCACCGGCGGTCGCCGGGCTCGATCCGAAGGAGGCGATCCAGGGCTTCATCGCGACCTACTTCCTGATCCTGTTCATGCTGATCCCGACCGTCGTGCCGCTGACGATGGCGATCTTCTCGGTGATCGGTGAGAAGGCGGCGCGGACGCTCGAACCGCTCCTCGCGACACCGGTCGGCGTCGGAGAGCTCCTGCTCGCAAAGTGCCTCGCGTCGACGATCCCCTCGGTGATCGTCACTTGGCTGGCCTACGGGATCTACCTGTTATCGGTGTCGGCCCTCGGAAGCGACGCTGCCGTGCGCGCGGTGACCGCGCCGCGGTGGGTGCTCGCGATCGTCGTGATGGTGCCGCTCCTGACGCTCCT
>JBDUCG010000144.1:0-5271 GCA_040003565.1 Chloroflexota bacterium
ATGCCAGAGAAGAAGCACGGGAAGCGATACACCGAGCTTGCCAAGAAGATCGACCGCGAGCGTGAGTACCTGCCCGAAGAGGGCGTGAAGCTCGTCAAAGAGACGAGCCTCGCGAAATTCGACACCACCGTCGAGCTCCACATGCGCATGGGCGTCGATCCGAAGCACGCCGACCAGATGGTCCGCGGCGCAGCGGTGCTCCCGAACGGCACCGGCAAGACCGTGCGCGTCATCGCGTTCGCGCAGGGCGACAAGGCGCGTGAGGCGCAGGCCGCGGGCGCGGACGTCGTCGGCGCCGAAGATCTCGCCAAGCGGATCGAGGGCGGTTGGATGGACTTCGACGTCGCCGTCGCGACGCCGGATCTCATGGGCCAGGTCGGAAAGCTTGGCCGCGTCCTGGGCCCGCGCGGTCTCATGCCGAACCCCAAGTCGGGAACCGTGACGTTCGACGTCGCGAAAGCGGTGAAGGACGCCAAGGGCGGTCGGGTGGAGTTCCGCGTCGACAAGACCGCGGTGATCCACACCGTGGTCGGCAAGGCATCGTTCAGCGAGAAGGCGCTGGTCGAGAACCTCGCGACCGTCGTCGAGGCGATCAACCGCGCGCGGCCCGCGGGCGTGAAAGGCCAGTACGTCCGGTCGGCCCACCTCACGAGCACGCAGGGGCCGAGCGTGAAGCTCGATCTCGGCGCGACCCTTGGACTCGCGGGTCGCGCGACCGCATAATTCTCGTAGCCACAACTCAATAGCCAAAGAAGCCGGCGCCCGAAAGGGATAAGTCCTGCGGAGGCGAGACCAAGCGCGGCGCCGCCGTGCCTTTGCCCTCGTTTCCGTTGGGAACGAGGGCTTCGTAGTTCTTAGGGGGTGACCATGGCGAAGATCAAGACCGGACCCAAGGTCAAGCGGAAGGGCGGCGGCATCCCGGCGAAGAGCCGGGCCGTGGACGCGCTCGCGGAACAGCTTCGCAGCTCGACCGCGGTCATCGTCACCGATTACCGCGGACTGAAGGTGGGAGAGCTGCAGGATCTGCGGAAGCGCCTGCGGCCCAAGGGCGTCGAGTACCACATCGTGAAGAACAGCCTCTTCACGCGCGCCGCCTCGAAGACGGAGCGCAGCGGGCTCGCGTCGCTTCTTTCGGGACCGACCGCGGTCGCGCTCGGCACCATCGACGAGGTCGAGCTCGCGAAGGGCATGGTCGACGAAGCGCGCCTGCTCAAGTCGCTGCGGATCATCGGCGCGTTCGTTGGCGGCCAGGCGATGTCGCTCGACGATGTCCAAGCCCTCGCGCGGCTACCCGGCCGCGCGTACCTGCAAGGGCAGATCGTCGGCAGTCTGCAGGCACCGCTCTCTCAGCTCGCGAGTCTCTTCCAAGCACCAGCGCAGACCCTCGTCCACGTGCTCACCGCACGGGCGCAGTAAGAAGGAGATCGATATGGCAACCGCTACGGAAAGCAACCCGAAGTTCGACAAGCTCGCGGGCGAGCTCGAGTCCTGGTCGATCATGGAGATCGCGCAGTTCGGCAAGTTCCTGCAGGAGCGCTGGGGTGTCAGCGCGGCGCCCGTCGCCGTCGCCGCCGCCGGTGGCGCGGCCGCGGGTGGCGCGGCAGCGCCCGAGGCCGAGGAGAAGACCGAGTTCACCGTGATCCTCAAGGAGGCCGGCGCCTCCAAGATCAACGTGATCAAGACGGTCCGCGAGCTCACCGGTCTGGGCCTGAAAGAGGCCAAGGACCTGGTCGACGGCGCTCCCAAGCCGGTCAAGGAGAACATCGGCAAGGACGAAGCGAACGCCGTCAAGAAGAAGCTCGAGGACGCCGGGGCGACGGTCGAGCTCAAATAGCTTCGAAATAGCCGCGGACTAGCGCAAACGTTCTGCTACCGGTATCGGTAGCGGAAGGCACCCCGATATCGTTGTCGTCCGCCGGTCCACCGCCTTGTCGGTGGGCTCGCGAAAGGTGCCGGACCGGGGCCCGCAAGGGTCCCGGTTTGGTTTTCCGGCGAACGCGCCGTCTACGCGAGCGACCATCCCGGCGACCGCGGCTCGAGCCACTTCGGCGCGTCGCGCGAGCCGAGCAGCAGCGCGACCTTGGCGAAGATCTCCGCGTCCGTCGCGGTGGCGGCGAGCACCGACACCTCGCTGAGATCGCTCACCGCCGGACGGCCGGTGCGCGGATCGATGAGGTGATGGCCGCCCTCCCAGGCGCGCTTCGTCGTACCGCTCGTCGCGGCACCCATGTCCTTTAACAGGAGCGTCCTGTCGCCAAAGCCGACGGGCCAGCCCTCGCCCGTGTCCCCGCCGCCGCGCGCGAACAGGTCACCGCAGAGATTCGCGAGGACGTTCTCGCCGAGCTGCTCCGCCACGCGGTCGGCAAGCCAGCCTTTCGCGATCCCGCCGAGATCGATGCTGCCGCCCACGACGAGCCGCGCCTCGCCCGGTCGCAGCTGCAGGACCTCGGGCAGCGCGCTGATCGGCGGCGGGTCAGTGATGTCGGTCGGGCCGCTCGCGAAGTCGCGCGCGTATCCGGCCGCGAGCAGGCCCGGCAGGACGGCGACGTTCACGAGGCCGTCGCTGAGCTCGAACGCGCGCAGCGATTCGCGGAGCAGTGCCTCGAGCTCGGGGCTTAGCGCGAACCACCGTCCGCGCGAAAGGTTGAGACGCGAGACCTCGCTGTTCGGATCGAAACGCGTGAGCCTTTCGTGCATCCGCTCGATCCACGCCTTTGCGCGCGCGAGCGTGTCCATCCCGACACCCAGGCCGTAGAGCTCGCACTCACCGCCCAGCGCCGTGAAGGTGAGGCTTTCCATCGCCTCGCAAGCGTAGTTAAGAGACGTGCGTATGGGTGATGCCGGAGTCAGGACACGTGCGTGAACGTGATCCCTGGAAGCACCGTCGGCTTCACGCCGGGCGCGACGGTGATGCGCGGCGGCTGCGTGGTCCGTCCCGTGCGGGTCGGAGCTGGCGTGTCGCTCGGCGTGGGCGTGCGCAGCGCGACCTGCGATTCCGCTGGTGGCTGCAGCGGCGCCGCGTCGTTCTTCGGATGCGCGAGGACGTAGCCGCCCGATCCGACGAACGCCGCCGCTGCGAACAGGGCCGCGCCCGCGCGCAGCACGCCCGCGCGGTCCACTCCTAGGCCCTCAGGATCGCGAGCTTGTCGAAGCTCTGGCTGAAGACTTCCTTCGCGTCGACCGCGAGATGCCCTTCGAGGATCTCCTGATAGACGGAGCGGAAGTCGACGTTGTACGCGAGGTTCCCGCCCGCGTCGAGCTTGGTCAGGCTCGGCGCGGCGCCGTAGAGACCGCCCTTGACCGCGTCGCCCATCAGGAACACCGGCGCGGACGTTCCGTGGTCGGTGCCCGCGCTCGCGTTCTCCTTGGGACGGCGGCCGAACTCCGACCACGTTGCGATGAGCACTCGGTCGGACATGCCGTGCGCCGCGAGGTCCGTGTAAAAGGCGGAGACGGCCGCGTCGAAGTAGCCCATGAGGTCGTCGTGGCGCTGCTGCTGGGTGTAGTGCGTGTCGAATCCGCCAAGCGTCACGTGGAGGATCTTCACGCCGGTCCCGGTCACGATGAGCTGCGCCGCGAGCTGGAGCGCTGCCGCGAGCTGGTTCTTCGACGAGAACACCAGCTTCGCGTTGTCCGTGTAGACGGCCTTCGGCGTGTACGACGCGGCCGAGGTCTTGAGCTGCGCGACCGTGTCGCGTGCCGTGGTGACCGCGGTGTCGAAGAGCGCGCCGTAGATGCCGGGCGTGCTCGTGTAGAGCGCGCCCATCGCCTTCTCCATCTCGTCGCCGCCGTTGAACTTGAAGCTCTGCTGCGTGTTCACGACCGTGAGCGTCGCCTCGAGGTCGCGCAGCGCACCGGGGATGCCGGTGGTGCCGCACGCGCAACCGACGAGCGGATGGCCGGCGGAGTCGTAGTTGTCCGCGATCGTCTTGCCAAGCCAGCCGTCCTGCTGGCGGCGCTCGGGATCGGCGGTCTCCCATACGCGGATCGAGTCGAAATGCGAGAAGGACGGCTTCGGGTAGCCGACACCCTGGACGATCGCGAGCTTGCCGTCGTCCCAGAGCTTCTTGGTGCCGGTGAGGTTCTTGTTGAGCCCGAAGGCGTTCGAGATGGGCAGCGCCTCGTCGGCCGACCTCCCGAGCTGCGGGCGCATGTCGCGATAGGTCTGATCAGCGAGCGGGATCACGGTCTGGAGCCCATCGTTCCCGCCGGCGAGCTGGATCATCACCAGGACCTTGTCGTTGACGACCTTCTCCTGCTTCGCGGCGTACATCGCGCGCGCGAACACGTCCGGCACGGCGGCGTAGCCCGCGGCGAGGCCCGCGGCCCCGGCGCCGAACACCAGTCCGGCGCGGAGGAACTCGCGGCGTCCGATCTTGTCGACACTGGCGACCATTTCAGCGCTCCTTTATTTCAGCTGGAACTCGGGCGAGGCCAGCAGGATCGACCAGCGACGCCGGTCATCGGCGGCCTCGTTGAGCAGCTTCAGGGTCTGTGACGACATCACGCCGTCGATCTGGGTGTTGTGCGCGTTCCCCGCCGACGGCAGTTTCTTCACCGCCTGCACCGCCGCCGTCACGAAATTCGCGCGGGCGAGCATGTTGTTCGACGAGACCCACGACTCGTTCTCGGGCCAGCCGCCCACGCTTGGCGGATCGAACAGCATCTGGCCCATGCCCTGACCTTGCCCCGCGACCAGGCGCGTGAGTGTTTTGTCGCCGAGCGCCTTCGCGGCGTGGATCATCAGCTCCGTCGGCGACTTGATGAGCGCGCGGTACGTGTCCGCGGCGGTGAACTCAGGGCTGGTCATGATGTCGCGCAGCAGCGCCTTCGTGTCGTACCGGCTCCTGCGATAGCTGGCGGCGAGCCGCGCGACGTAGGGAGCGGATGGTGTTGGCGTCACGAACGCGGTCAGGAGCTTGGTCACGATGAATGGCGCGGTCGCGTCCTGCTGCAGGATCTTGTCGAGGACGGCGTCGGTGCTCCACGGCTTGGTCTCGCCGAGGAACGCGAACGTCGGGCCGCGATAGCCGCGCTGCGGCTCGTAGATCCCGGTCTTCACCGCGTCGGGTTTTGGCGTGGTGCGCGGCGGCTGGCCGGTGCGCATCTGCTGGCGCTTGAGGTCGGCGTCGATCATCGCCTGGGTGCGCGGCTCCCGCCACCCGGAGAGCGCCTTCGCCGCCGCGCGCACGTCGTCCTCGGTGAACGCGTCGGGGCCCATCGTGAAGAGCTCCATCAGCTCGCGCGAGTAGTTCTCGTTCGGGTTCTGCG
>JBDUCG010000145.1:0-5263 GCA_040003565.1 Chloroflexota bacterium
CAAGACCGTGTGGCATCCCATCGGGATGTGACGCTCGAGGTCACGCCTCCGGCGTCGCTCCGGCGACGCGCTTTCCCATCAGCAGCGCCAGACCGCCGATCCCATCGCGAGTCCGAGCGCCAACGGGATGAGTGGTCCACTCCCCGAGTAGTAGAGGTAGATCACCGTACCCAGAGCCGCCATCGCCGCACCGATTCAGCGATGAGGCGCCACGAGGCGCGCGAGCGGCCATGCCAGCACAAAGGCAAGCACCACGACGAACGGAAATAGCAAAAGCAACAGGTTCGTCGCACGCACGTCGTCGCATACCGTCGCGCCCTCGGGACACGCCAAAGAGGGCCACATCACTCGACTCCTTCAGCGATGACGTAGGCGCGGACTGGAAAGGTCGCGCCGCCCACCCAGGCGACGGGGACCGCGTGTAGACGTCCGCCGGTCTTCGGGAGCGCGACGAGATTCGTCATGTGCTCGCAGACCGGAATGCCCGCGCCGAGTAGCTTCGTGTGCGCGGGCCGTGACAGGTCGGCGGTGTCGTCGATGTTCAGCGAATCGATGCCGACGAACGTCGGCTTCGCGCGCGCGAGGAGCTCCGCGCTCTCGGCAGTGAGGTATGGGTGCTCGGTGAAGTAGGCCTCCGTCCCCCAGTGTCGGGAGAAGTCGGTCCGTACCAACACGGCGTGACCTGCGAGCGCTTTCTGGTCGAAGAGATCGGGGCCGATCGCCCGACCAGCGCCGGTCGCGTCGACCACGACGATCGGGAGATGCGCGACGCGGTCCAGCGGCAGCTCGGCGAGATCGATGCCGTGTTTGTACCGGTGATGCGGCGAGTCGACGTACGTGCCGGTGTTGCCGCAGAGATGCAGCGAGGCGATGAGGAACTCGGCCTTGCCGCCGTACCGCTCGCGCGATGACTCGTAGTCGATGATCACTTCGACCCTCGGCTCGGGTAGACCCGGATACGTCTTCATCCCGGCGACGATGCGGTGGCTGACCTCGATGAAGCGGACCACGGTGCTACTGTGCCACCTGGCACCACTGCGGAGGGAAATGCGATGTTGCGTCGTTCGAGCATTCCCGGCGCGATCGTCATCATGGCCACGGTCATCTCGGCGTGTGCGCCGACCCCTGCCGCGCCCGGTCCGTCCGCCAGCGCCGCGAGCGGGCCGAAGAAAGGCGGAACGCTGATCCTCGCTCGCGCCGGCGAGGTCACCAACCTCGACCCGCACAAGGTGCCCGCGTTCACGTCGGCCCGCGTCTTCGAGCTCGTGTACAGCTACGTGATGCGGCTCGACGAGAACCTCGCCGTGCAGCCGGATCTCGCCGAATCAATGCCGACGACGTCGTCCGACGGTAAGACCGTCACGGTCAAGATCCGCAGCGGCGTGAAGTTCCAGAACGGCGACCAGCTCACGAGCGCGGATGTGAAGTACACATTCGACCGCATCATCGACACGAAGACCGCCGCCGTCGCGCGGTCCTTCTTCGCTGACGTGGACACGATCACCGCGCCGGATGCCACCACGGTGGTCTTCAACCTCAAGGCGCCGAACGCCGCGATGATCGCGTACATGGCCCACCCGAACACCGGCATCGTGTCGAAGAAGATCGGCGAGGCGAACGCCGACCTCTCAAAGAAGGAGACCGCGATCGGCAGCGGTCCGTTCAAGCTCGCCGAGTGGGTGCCGGACAACTACATGCGCTTCGAGGCGAACAAGGACTACTACGTCCCGGGTCAGCCGTATCTCGATGGCATCCGCATCAACGTCGTTCCTGACGAGACCAGCATCACCGCCGCTCTGCGCACGAAGGCCGCCGACATGGCGATCATCACGAACGCGCAGGTCGCGCGGACACTCCGCAGCGAGACCGGCGTCACACTCTCGTCGAAGCCGAGCCTCAGCTACAACCTTCTTTTCCTGAACACCAAGCGCAAGCCGTTCGACAACCTCAAGGTGCGACAGGCCATCGCCTACGCGATCGACCGCAAGGCGATCATCGACGCCGTCGCGTTCGGCGAAGGCGAGGTCACCGGTCCGATCGCGCCCGCGCTCGCGAACTACGCACTGCCGACGTCGCAGTACCCGCTCTACACCCGCGACGTGGCGAAGGCGAAACAGCTCCTGACGGAGGCGAACGTGGGTCCGGTCTCGTTCACCATCCTCACCGCGACGACAGAGCCCGCGTACGGGAAGGACGAAGCGCAGCTGGTCCAGGCGCAGCTCGCGGAAGCCGGGATCACGGTGAAGATCGACCCGATCGAGCTGACGCAGTACGTCGACCGCTGGCTGAAGGCGGACTTCGACATGGCGACCGGCCTCAATGGTGGCGGTCCCGATCCCGACTTCTACGTGTACCGGTACTTCACGGACGACGGGAACCTCAATTTCGTCACGAGCTACAAGAACCCAGTCTCGAGCGACGCGATCAAGCAGGCCCGCGCGGCGACCGACCCGGCGAAGCGGAAGGAGCTGTACACGACCGCTCAGAAGGAGCTCGTGAACGGCGTCCCGTTCATCTGGCTCTTCGTCGGCCGGGACTACAACGCGTCGCTGCCGACGACGAAGGGTTTCACGCACCTTCCGAATGGCTCGATCATCTATCTGCGGCAGACCTGGCTCGACAAGTAAGTAGCGGTCGCTGCGCGAGGCGTGAGCCGATATCTCGCGCAGCGACTGCTCGGCGCCATCCCGACCCTGCTTGGTGTCTCAGTCCTCACCTTTCTCTTCGTCAGACTCATCCCCGGCGACGCGATCGCGGCGCGGCTGGGGACATCGACCGCCCTCAGCCCTGAACAGCTCGCGAGCCTTCGCGCGTTCTTCGGCCTCGACCAGCCGCTGTACCAGCAGTACTGGAACTGGCTCACGTCGCTGCTGCGTGGCGACTTCGGCTACTCGATACGCACTGGCCGCCCCGTCCTGGTCGAGATCGCCGAGCGGCTGCCGGCGACGCTCGAGCTCGCGATGGCGGCCACGCTCATCGCGGTGGTCGTCGGACTCCCGCTCGGCCTCCTGTCGGCGATGCGACCGCGGTCGCGCGCTGACGTGGTCGCGCGCATCGGTGGCCTGATCGGCCTCTCGCTCCCGAGCTTCTGGCTCGGGACGCTCATCATCGTTGTCTTCTCGCTGTATCTCCGGTGGCTACCGAACACCGGCGGCTACGTCGACTTCGTACGGGATCCGCTCGGCAATCTCGCACTCATCGTCCTGCCCGCGGTCACGCTCGGCGTCGCGCTCGCCGCGGCGACGATGCGCATGACACGCTCGGCGATGCTCGACGTGCTCGGCGCGGACTACGTGCGCACCGCGTGGGCGAAGGGGCTTCCCGGTGGGCTCATCGTGCGGCGGCACGTGCTGAAGAACGGGCTCATCGTCGTCGTCACGCTGCTCGGCATACAGGTGGGGCAGCTTCTCGGTGGCGCGGTCGTCGTCGAGGAGATCTTCTCGATCCCCGGCGTCGGCCGGATGCTGCTCGCGGCGATCGTGCAGCGCGACTACGCGCTCGTTCAGGGCGCCGTCCTGGTGATCGCGATCCTGTTCGTGCTCGTCAACATCGTCGTGGACATGCTCTATGGCTACCTGGATCCCCGGATCCGCCTCGCCTAGGCCCGCCGCGGCCAGCGGCGCGTTCGGCATAGCCGGCGTCGGCGCGGCGATCGTGCGCGAGCCAGTCGCGCTGGTCGGACTCGTGATGGTCGTCGTCTATGTCGCGATCGCGCTCACGGTGGGATTCCTTCCGCTGCGCGACCCGCTGGCCGTCTCGACGCAGCGCCTCGTCGGACCGTCGCCGGAGTTTCCGCTCGGGACGGACGCGCTCGGTCGCGATCTCCTGAGCCGGATCCTGTTCGGAGCGCGCCTCTCCATCCGCGTGGCCGCGTTCTCGGTGGCCATCGCGACTGTCGTCGGCGGTGTGCTCGGTCTCGTCTCCGGCTACGTCGGCGGATGGGTCGATCTCGCGATCGGCCGAGTGCTGGATGTCTTCTTCGCGTTCCCCGCGATCCTCCTCGCGCTCGGCATCGTCGCCGCGCTCGGGCCGGACCCGAACAACGTCATCGTGGCCATCGCCGTGGTGTACACACCGATCTTCGCGCGCGTCGTGCGCGGACCGGTGCTGGCGCTGAAGGTACGTGAGTTCGTGGAAGCGGCCCGTGCGGTCGGCGCGACGGGCCCGCGCATCGTCATCCGCCACCTCGTGCCCAACCTCATGTCGACGCTGGTGGTCCAGGTCAGCCTCGCGCTCTCCTGGGCGGTGCTCACCGAGGGCGCGCTGTCGTTCCTCGGCCTTTCGGCGCAGCCGCCCGCCCCCTCGTGGGGCGTGATGCTGAGCGAAGGCCGGCAGTATCTCGAATTCGCGCTGCATCTCGCGCTCTTCCCCGGGCTCGCGATCATGATCGCGGTGCTTGGCTTCAATCTTCTGGGCGACGGCCTGCGCGACGCGCTCGATCCGCAGCGACGATGAGGATCGTGCCCGCGACCCGGAGGCACGTCGCTGCTCTGGTCCGGCTGATGGCGCGCTCGCCGCTGCTGCGGCGATACGACGTGACCGACCGCGGCGCGCGCGCAGGCCTACTGGAGGCGCTGCGGGAGCGCGACCTGGTGCTCGTCGCGGTCGAGGGCGGAGACACGGTCGGCTTCGCGTGGGTGATAACGACGCGCGCCCTCGATAGCTCGGCATACCTTCGGCTGTTGCTGGTCGCGGAGGGGAAGCAGTCGCGCGGCGTCGGCGCGACGCTCCTCGAACACGCGGAGACGCGTGCGCGCGCGTCAGGAAGTCGTCACTTCGTCCTCCTCGTGACAACGACGAATCGCCGGGCCCGTGCGTTTTACGTGCGGCTGGGGTATCGCCACGTCGGCAGCCTTCCCGGCTTCGCGCGCCCCGGCATCGGAGAGTCCCTCTACGTGAAGAGCTGGCCACGGACCGGAGCGCGTACCCGCGACCGCGGGCGTTAGAGCACGGGTCAGTTCTCGAAGACGAGGCTCTTCTTGATCTCGTAGCCGCTGCGCAGGCAGTCGCGCTCCGAGCGGAGCGCGTTCGGGATGTAATCGCGCGGGACGATGACGTAGTTGAACTGCCAGATCGCGCTGTACTTCTTCATGCCCGGGACCGAGTCGTAGATGTTGAACTGACCAGGCACGCGCTTGGGCTCCTTGCCGCCGGCGAGCGTGCCCTTCGCGTTGAGCTTCACCGCGTAGACGATCTGGTACTCCTGCGCGACCTTGACCTTCTTCGGGTCGATGTCGACCTCGCCCTGCTCGGTCGCGAACAC
>JBDUCG010000146.1:0-5255 GCA_040003565.1 Chloroflexota bacterium
CAGGGAGGGCGCTCTCCACCGCGCTGCGCAGCGCCTCGTCGTCGTACTGCAGCACCTGACCGTTCTGCTGCGTGTTCGGCAGCACGAGGTACGCGATCGCGCGCGCCGGCGCCTTCGGGTCGGCGAGGCGCCCTTCCTTCGCGAGGGCGCGGTACTCGTCGGCACGCGGGAAGTCCGACGCGTCCGTCCGTCTGATGCGCTCCTGCATGGCCGTGTCCATCCCGCCTGGGTTGAACGCGCAGGCCGTCACGCCGGTGCCCTCGACCTCGAGCGCGAGGCTGCGCGTGAGCTGAACGATCGCCGCCTTCGCGGCGGAGTACGCGGTCCATCCGGCGCTCGGGCGCGTTGCCGAGCCGGAGGAGATGTTCACGATGCGGCCGAAGCCGCGGTCGAGCATGCCGGGCAAGACCGCGCGCGTCGGGAGGTAGGTGCCGCCGACGTTGATCGCGATGTTGCGCAGCCACAGCGCGGCATCCGAGCGCGCGAGCGGCGCCATCGGGTCGACCATGCCGGCGCAGTTGACGAGGATCGACGCCGGTCCGACCCAGCGCGTCGTCGCGAGCGCGAGGTCCTGCACCTGACGCTCATCCCCGACATCCGCGGTCTGCGCGAGCGCTTTGCCACCGGTGCGCTTGATGCCCTTCACGACCTCGTCGAGCTCCGGCGCGTTGCGCGACGCGAGCACGACGGCGGCCCCGAGCGCCGCAAGCGTCTCCGCGACGGCGCGACCCAGCCCACGGCCGGCGCCGGTGACGATGGCGACCTGTCCGCTCAAGACGCTCACGGCGGCAACGATACCGAAGGGGTCTGTCCGCTCAGCGGACGGGGCTGGCGAGGGTGAGGGCGAACGCGTCGGCGAGCCGGTCGATGTCGGTCTCCTGGTGCAGCGCCCAGAACGAGATGCGGATCGCCTCGAGGCCCGGCTCGGAGAGGTGCTTCACCACGATCCGCTGCTCGCGCCACATCCGCTCCACGACTTCGAGCGCCGGCGCGCCACGCGGTGCCGCGACGACGATGCCGGTGGGGTCGCTCGGCCGCGAGAGCACGTCGAATGGCAAGTCCGCGAGGCGCTCGAGCAGCCGCGCGCGCAGCGTACGCAGGCGCTGACCTACGGTCGCGCCGAGCTGGCGGTGCACGGCGAGCGTCTGCCGGAGGCCAAAGAACGCGCCGGCGTCCACGGTGCCGGTCTCGAAGCGCGACGCCTCCGGCTTGAGCGTGACGTTTCCCTCCATATCCATCGCGCTCTGCGAGCGCCAGCCGAAACGCATGCTCTCGAAGCGGTCCACGTCCTTGACCCAGAACGCGCCCACGCCGAGCGGGCCATGCAGCCACTTGTACCCGAGGAACGCGTAGCCATCCGCGCCGAGCGCGCGCACGTCCACCGGATACTGGCCGAGCGCCTGCGCGCAGTCGACGATCACCGTGCCGCCGGCGTCGTGTGCGATGCGTGCCGCTTCCGCCACTGGAAGCACCTTGCCGCTCTTGCATCCGACCAGCGACATCACGAGCGCTTCGGCGCCGTTCGCGAAAGAATCGCGGACGTCGTCGAGGAAGCTCGCGTCGTCGCGGTGCGGGAGGACCTGTACGCGGTCGCCGCGCGCGCGGCGGCCGAAGACCGGCAGGAGCGCGCTGCCGTGCTCTTCCGCGGTCGTGACGATCAGCGCTCCCCCCTTCCGCGGCAGCCGCGGACGAAGACGCAGCCCGGCGATGAGCGTGTTGAGCCCATCCGTCGCGGACTGCGCGAGCGCGACCCGCGACGCGCCGCCCTCGTCCCCGATCGCAGCGGCGAAGGCGGCGCGCGCGGCGTCGAGGCATGCGTTGTACGCGTCGTATCCGACATGCGAGAACATGCCGACGGACGACAGCCAGCCGCGGTAGGCGTCGGCGGCGCGGTGCGCGATCGGGAACGTCGGACCTGAACCCGCGACTTGGAAGTACAAGAAGTCGCCACGCAGCGCCTGGAGAGCTTCACGCGAAACGTCAGGCGCAGGGTCGATCTCGGGGGCGTCGTTCACGTCGGCGACGATATCAGTCACGCCGTCGTGATCCCGCGGATCGCCAGGCCCGCGGTGAACAGGGCCGCGAGGCCGAGCGCGATCGATTGACCTCGCGGCGTGCGGTCGCGCACCAGCGTCGCCGCCAGTGGCATGGCGACCACCAGCGCGAATCCGTAGAGGATGTGCACCGCCTCGGCGGGCGCGCCGCGGAATAGCAGGAGTGACAGTCCGATCACGCCCTGGGCGACCGCACCGATGGTCGCGATGACGATGGCCCCGCGATAGGTCGCGTCCGGGCCGCGGTCGCGGATGCCCTGCACGATCCCCCAGAGGCCGACGAGCGTGTAATAGAGGACGAGCGCGAACGCGACACGGCCGTGCAACGACAGCACGAGGTCCATCGACCGAAGGCTAGGGCATGCGCGCATATGCTCGTTCGATGATCGATGTGCGCGACGTCTCGCGGTCATTCGGGCGCACCGTCGCGCTGGATCACGTGTCGCTGCGCGTCGAGCCGGGCGAGATCGTGGCGCTGCTTGGCCCGAATGGCGCCGGCAAGACGACCGCCAGCCGCATCATCGCGGGCATCCTCGCGCCCAGCTCGGGCGACGTGCTCGTCGACGGCATCTCCGTTCGCGCGGATCCCGGACGCGTCCGCGTCCGCTGCGGCATGGTCACCGACCAGCCCTCGCTCTACGAGCGCATGACGCTCCGCGCGTACCTCACGTTCTTCTGCCACCTCTACGACGTCGCCGAGGCGGGACCCCGCACCGAGGAGCTCGCGGAGCTGCTCGGTCTCACCGATCGGCTCGATCAGCGTCTCGGTGCGTTCTCGCGCGGCATGAAGCAGAAGGTCGCGATCGCGCGCGGCCTCGTGCACGACCCGCCGGTGCTCCTCCTCGACGAGCCCGCGACGGCGCTCGACCCCGAGACCGCGCGCTCGCTGCGGACGTTCATCGTCTCGCTGCGCGCGCGCCACCGCGCGATCCTCCTCTGCACGCACGACCTCGACGAAGCGCAGCGCATCGCCGACCGTGTGGTCGTCCTCTACCGCGGACGCGTCGCGCGCGAGGGTCTCACCGGCGTTCTGCGCGCGGCCGGGCCTCCGCGCTTCGTGGTCTCGTTCACCGGCGAAATCGCGGCGGCACGCGACGCGCTCGCGAGCGTCGGCGTCACGGCGGAGCCGGCGAACGCGGACAACGGCCACGCCGCGCTGCGGTTCGACGCCGACGAGCCGGGGACGACGAACCCGGCGGTGCTGCGCGCTCTGCTCGACGGCGGATTGCGCGTCATCACGCTCACGCGTGAAGAGCGATCGCTCGAGGATGCGTACTTCGCGATCGTCGCCGAGGCGCGAGAGCCCGAGACACGGGAGCGGAATGGGTAAGGCGGCGCTCATCGCCTGGCGCGAGATCCGCTGGGAGATCTTCGGCGACCGCGGCGCGGTGATCCGCACCGGCTTCTTCGCGCTCCTGCCGATCCTGTTCGTGATGAGCGGCCGCGGCGTGCAGGGCGGGCCGAACGACATCTCGCTCCTCGTGCTGGCGCTGCAGAGCACGCTCATCCCCGCGCTCTCGGGCGTCGCTCTCATCGCGTCGACGTTCACGCAGGAGAAGGAGAACGGCACGCTCGTGCCGCTCCTCGCGTCGCCGGTGCGCGACATCGACATCGTCGTCGGCAAGCTCTTGGGCATGGTCGGCCCGGTGATGCTGATCTGCGCGGGCAGCCTCACCGTCTTCTACGTGCTCGGTTCCATGCTCTATGGCGCGTCCCGCGTTGCGAACGCGCTGCCGCCGCAGATCCTGTTCGCGCTGCTGGTCGTCGCGTTCCTGTACCTGATCACGGCGGGGAGCTGGGTGCTGATCATCGCGGCGGTCGTGCGCACCACGCGCGCCGGCCAGCAGATCGCCGGGCTCATGATCGGGCTCTCGGCCGCCGTCTTCGCGATCCTCGGGGTCGCCGCCTCGCGCATCGCGGACGGCTGGGCGCTCGTGGGCCTGGGTCTGTTCTTTGTCGTCGCCGACATCGTCGCGCTCGAGATCGCGCGGCGCGTCTGGCAGCGCGGCGAGGTCATCGGACGCCTGTGACCGCGTCGCTCTTGAGTTTTGCGCGCAGGGCCGTTAGCGTTCGCGTCCTCATGGCACGCAGCGTGTTTTTCGTCGTCGTTATTGCGCTCCCGAGGGGAGCCGGCGGAGGAGGCGCGCTCAGCTAGCGAAGCGAGCAACACCAGCGAACGAAGCCTCCCGAAACCGGGAGGCTTTCCTGTTTCTAAGAGGAGGAAGTGGATGGCCAGCAGCGTTCGTGAAAAGCTCAAAGAGACGGCCGCACTCGGGACGGAGATCTCGGAGACGGGGTGGGCCTATCAGGACGGCGTCTACAAGCGGCTCGCCGACGCGCACGTCAGCCTCGCGACGCACGCGCTGAACTACGGCACCGGCGTCTTCGAGGGAATCCGCGCGTACTGGAACGCGGGGCAGGAGCAGCTCTTCGTGTTCCGGCTTCAGGAGCACTTCGATCGCATGCGCGGCAACTGCCGGCTGCTCCGCATCGAGCTCCCAGGCGATAGCGCGATGCTGTCCGAGGTCACGCTCGAGCTCCTGCGCCGCAACGAGTTCAAGACCGACGTGTACGTGCGGCCGCTGGCGTACATCGCGGCGCGCTCGATCAAAGTCGCGCTCCACGACCTGCGCAGCGGCTTCGGCATGTTCGCCTTCCCCATCGGCGCATATCTCCCGACCTCCGGTCTCGCGGCGCGCACCGCCACGTGGCGCCGCACGTCCGACGACGCGATCCCGGCGCGCGGCAAGCTCACGGGGGCGTACATCAACACCGCGCTTGCGGTGGACGACGCGCACGAGGCGAACGCCGACGAGTCGATCTTCCTAACGCGCGACGGCCACGTCTCCGAGGGCGGCAGCGCGAACCTCTTCATGGTGCGCGACGGCGAGCTGATCACGCCGTCGGTGACCGACGACATCCTCGAGGGCATCACGCGCGACTCGATCATCACGATCGCGCGCGAGGAGCTTGGCCTGAACGTGCGCGAGCGCGCGATCGACCGCACCGAGCTGTTCATCGCGGACGAGGTCTTCTTCTGCGGCACCGGCGCACAGGTCGCGCCGTGCGTCAAGGTCGACGGACGCGCCGTCGGTGACGGGACGATCGGACCGGTCGCGCGCCGCATCGGCGACGTGTACTTCGCGATCGCGCGCGGCGACGACAAGCGGCACGCGGAGTGGCGCACGGCGGTGTACCGCT